>NZ_BCPS01000018.1:0-30842 GCF_016586185.1 Paenibacillus sp. EPM92 | reverse complement strand
GGGCTTATCCTACAAGTTTCCGAAGGAAACTGCTTCGGAAGCATATGGTATCCCCACAAAGTGACGTGAAGCTGACGAAGCTGATTCCGATTACTTTGCGTGGGCCCCAATAAAAGCATTCAGCATGCTGAGTTTCGTATCCAGTTTTCAGGGAATAACAGAACCCTAGCCAGTCCTCATGGATGAGCTAGGGTTCTTTGTTTTACGCTATATACTGGAATAGAAAAACACGTCCTATTATTGGGTATAACAGGACGTGTCGTGAGGATTGATTTTCAATAATCCGCTAGACTTGTATTTGCGAAATATAAAGATGATCATAAGGCGCGGCAGAAGCAGCCATACGTGATAAAACATCGCAAACAGCAGCACATCGGTCGACAGCCACGGATAGAAACAAGCTAAAATTAACAAGACGATCCAAAACAATTGATTATGAAGCCGGAGGACTTTAGCCAGCGCGATGTAATTGCCGGGGGTATACCCGAACCAAGGCATTCGGAACGACCAGCGCCATGCCTTTGGAGCCTGTCCTTCCTTCGTGCGGTGAAGGGTGTGTAGAAATACGGCATGCACCAGCGGAATTCCGAAGAGGACAACGGCGAAAGACAGCAGTTCAATGTGTAGCAGCGCGTAGATCCAAGCCAGAACGGTCAGCAGCCAGTAAGCATAATGATGGACGGCCTTGTGGTGAACTCTACGTAACAAACGATAGTTGTAAATCGTCGAATCTTTGGATAGGGTCCGGTCGTTGTTCATCGTATCACGTTCATCCTCGCCGATTAACTAATATTTCAGTATTACTATTATCGGTCATGGAGCAACAAATTTGAAGATAGGGTGCACCGGATGAGCTCTTTTGACATAAAAATAGTTCATAACCGTTTATTCTTGAGAGAATAGGACATACTGATAGAAAAGAAGAATAGAGGTGAACACTGCATGAATGAATCGTTGCAGAACGACTATACAGCCTCTTGCATTATTTGCGGACAAGAAAAGGCAAATGGCATCATGATTATTACTGAATTCATTTGCGAAGAGTGCGAGACGGAGATGGTTCGAACGGATGTCAGCGACGTGAAGTATCCCTTCTTTATTCATCAGATGAAACAAATTTTATATAAAAAGAATGCGTAATCGGTAGGTTTGCCCGTGTCCAAAGCTCCTTTGTCTCAAGAAGGGATGGAAGCGGGCTTTTTAGTTTGGTACAATACTGCTATCCATGTGATTCTGGTTAGAAATGAGGCGTGTCGCACGTGTCGGAACGGAAACGTCCGTTATTTGAAGCCATGCGGACTTACGATCATTTACATACAAGCCGCTTTCATGTACCCGGACATAAGGGCAAGGCGGAAGCTTACGAGGAGGCCGCGTCGTATTACGGGCCGATATTGGCTCTCGATGTGACGGAGCTCCCGGGAACGGATGACCTGCATCATCCCGAGGCGGCGATTCTAGAGGCGCAGCGTCTGGCAGCGTCCTGCTTCGGGGCGGACGAGACGTTCTTTCTCGTAGGCGGCAGCACGGTCGGCAATCAAGCGGCGATCTTAGCGGCCTGCCGTCCCGGAGAGCTGTTGCTTGTACAGCGGGATGCCCACAAGTCAGTGATTCACGGACTGATGCTGGCGGGGATCAAGGCTGTATTTATAACGCCGCGGCAAGATCCGGCCAGCGGGCTGTTTACCGGCTTGCAAAGGCAGGACGTTGAAGAAGCGCTCCGTCGGTATCCCGAAGCCCAAGGCTTATTGGTAACCTGCCCTACTTATTACGGAGTAAGCGCCGATTTGAAGCCGCTGGCCGACCTGCTGCATGCGCAGGACAAGCTGCTGCTCGTCGATGAGGCGCACGGCGCTCACTTCGGCTTTCACCCGGAGCTGCCGCTCTCGGCGTTGTCGGCAGGCGCGGATGTGGTCGTGCAATCGACGCATAAGATGCTGACGGCGATGACGATGGGTTCGATGCTGCATGTGCAGGGAGATCGGATCAACCGGAAGGCTCTGCGTCAAGCTCTTGCCATGCTGCAAAGCTCGAGTCCTTCCTATCCGATCATGGGCAGCCTGGATTTGAGCCGTGACTGGCTGCAGGAGCAAGGGTTTCAAGCTATAGATGAAGGGTTAAAGGCTATTAACAGTCTGAAGCTCGAACTGCAAAAGAATCAAAGATGGCGAACGGTCGAACCGAACGGGACGAGCAGGAGGTGTGACCCTTTTAAAATGGTGCTTGAGGATTCCTATGGAATCTTGAGCGGTTTCGAGCTAAAGGAGCAGTTGGAGCGGCGCGGCTGTTACGCGGAAATGGCTGACCCGGAACGTGTCGTTCTCGCTTTCGGTCTGACCGGGCAGCACCAAGAAGCGCAGCGGTTGCTGGGAGCGCTGAAGGACATCGAGGCCGGATTAGCGGCAAGCAAAGGAAACGGGCGAGCCCAGCCCGACATAGGGAGGCATCAATCCGAGTCGTACGATTGCCCCGAGGCTTCAAATTCGCCGCACGAGCGGCAAGACCTGATCGGACAGCCGGTCTCTTTTACGATAGAGTCCCTGCACAGGGAGGAGCCGGACGTAAGCCACGTACCGTTGGAGCGCTGTGAGGGCAGGATAGCCGCCGAAATGATCGTACCGTATCCGCCGGGAATTCCGCTCTTATATCCGGGTGAGTATATTGGAAAGCGAGTGTCGGCGGAACTGAGGCGTCTTGCCGCAGCAGGGGCTCGTTTTCAAGGATATGATGTGTCGGGACGAAAGACGGTGCCGGTTTATGTATCATCGAAGTAACGTATACAGCGGGCTCCAACATCTTACTTAGCAGGACAGGGGACATAAAGTTGAAAACAGGTTATTTCATCACGGTGGAAGGCGGAGAGGGCGCAGGCAAAACATCGGCCATCGAAGCTATAGTGAGTACCGTCGAGGAACTCGGATATGAAACGATTTCGACGCGTGAGCCCGGGGGGATTCCCATTGCCGAGCAAATCCGCGCGGTCGTGCTGGATACGAAGAACACCGCCATGGACAAGCGTACGGAAGCACTGCTTTACGCCGCGGCGCGCCGTCAGCATTTAACGGAAAAAGTGATTCCCGCGCTGCAATCGGGCAAGGTTGTCGTGTGCGACCGTTTTATCGACAGCAGCCTGGCCTATCAAGGGCATGCGCGCGGGCTCGGCGTAGATGAAGTGCTCGCCGTGAATCGCTTTGCGATCGGGGATTGGATGCCCGATCTGACTCTATTCCTGGATGTTAGCCCGGAGGTAGGCCTCGGCCGGATTCGCGCCGATTGGAGCCGGGAAGTGAACCGTCTCGATCTCGAGGAGATGCGGTTTCACGAGCTTGTAAGAGAGGGGTATCGCGAAGTGCTGCGGCGTTACCCGGAGCGCGTCCGCCGTATCGATGCGGAACAAACGCCCGATAAAGTTGCGGAGCAGATCCGACAAATCGTGAACCAAACGCTGCGGAATCGAGTATGATGAGATAAGAAGGAATTTAACAAAGGTTTGTCTAATTATATATAGAGAACGCGGATAAGAATCCTTGTTAAAGGAGGCTGGATGTATGAAATTGGTGATTGCCGTCGTCCAGGATAAAGATAGCAACCGTTTATCGAACGCGCTGATTAAAGCAGGGTTTCGTGCGACGAAGCTGGCTAGTACGGGGGGCTTCCTTCGGGCCGGAAACACGACGTTTTTGATTGGGACCGAAGACGATCGTGTGAACGAAGCGCTGCAAGTCATTAAAGCTAACTGCAAAATTAGGGAGCAGATGGTAACCCCGGTTTCCCCGATGGGAGGAACAACCGATTCATACATCCCGTTCCCCGTCGAGGTTCAAGTGGGAGGAGCCGCCGTTTTCGTGCTGCCGGTCGAACGTTTTGAACACTTCTAGAAGAGAGGTACGCCCATCGTGAAAATTAACCCGGGATGGCGTCCCGTCGGCAGTGAATGGATTCGCAACGAGAATACGTCGTCCCAGCAGCTTCAGCAAAAGTCGTTTCATGACATGATGCAGCATCAATCCGAGCGGGCCACCCGGGAACAGCTTCAGCGCATGCTGGCTCAAATCGATCAGCAAGGCCAGCGTTTAGCCAAGTCGATGACGGTGCGCGAGCTTCGGCAGTACAAGCTGATGGTGAAGCATTTTCTGGAGGAGACGGTGCGGCGCGGCGTTCAGCTTCGCGAGACGCGGGGATGGGACAGGCGCGGCCGATCCAAGCGGTATAAGCTGCTTGAAGAAGTCGATCAGGAGCTGCTGGGGCTAGCCGACGATATGCTGTCGACCGAAGAAGGTCGCATTGATTTGCTGCAGAAGATTGGAGAAATTCGCGGCATGCTCATTAATTTATTTTTCTAATTAACGACGGCTGCGGATTTCGCTTGATATAGGGAAAGGAACAAAGAGCGTCATGTCGTTTCAAGCGATTGTAGGACAAGAACGGGTTAAGCGCATGCTGCAAAACAGCATTCGAACCGATAAAGTGTCGCATGCCTATATATTTACCGGGCCGAGCGGCTCCGGACGCCGTGAAATGGCGAAAGCGTTCGCGATGGCGTTGTACTGCAAGGTGCTGCCTGACGATGCCTGCGGCGAATGCCTCGACTGCCGTAAAGTGGCCCATGGCAACCATCCGGACCTCCACTGGCTGAAGCCGGACGGCGCCTCGATCAAAATCGAACAAATCCGCGAGCTGCAGAAGCAGTTTGCGTACCGGTCCACCGTATCGGGCTTGAAGATGTACGTGCTGGAAGACGCGGACAAAATGACGACGCAAGCGGCCAACAGCCTGCTGAAATTTCTGGAAGAGCCATCGTCGCAGGTGGTTGCGGTACTCATTACGGATAACGGGCAAGCGCTGCTGCCGACGATACGCTCGCGCTCGCAATGGGTTCCTTTCGTGCCGATGATGCGTCAGCAAATGCAGGATTTGCTGCTGAAGGAAGGCCATTCCCCGGTGCTCGTCCAGATCGCCGTCCGATTGGCGGCGGGACCGCAAGCCGCGCGCGCAATGATTCAAGGAAATGGGTTTGCAGAAATTCGAAACCTAGTGATACAATTGACTAGAGAAAGCTTGACTCGGCTGCCTGTCGCGCTTCTGACCGCACAACAGAAGCTGTCGAAAGGCGAGCTCGGCGATCGGCTTTCGCTTTGGTTGGACATGCTGATTCTGTGGCTCAAAGACATGGTCCAGCTGGGTACGGGCCGCCGTGAAGGGATCGTCTTCTCCGACCAAACGGAGTGGATGGCCAAAGAGGCGTTAAGCCGGCCGCCCCAACACTGGATCGCGTGCCTGGATCAAGCGATTGAGACTCAGAAACGATTGCGGTTTCATGCCAATCCCCAGCTTGCGCTGGAACATATAATAATGCAGCTTAAGGGGGTGTAGGATTGTTCTCTGTTGTGGGAGTCCGCTTTAAGAAAGCGGGTAAAATTTATTACTTCGACCCGAGCGATTTGCCGGTCGACCAAGATAGCGCAGTTATCGTGGAGACGGCGCGCGGCGTGGAATACGGGAAAGTCGTCATCGGTCGCAGAACCGTGGGCGAATCGGATGTCGTGTTGCCGCTCAAGAAGGTTATACGCATCGCCGACCATCAGGACGCGAAGCTTGTGGAGGACAATAAACTAGCGGCGAAGAACGCGTTTGCCGTTTGCCAGGACAAGATCAAGGATCACCAGCTCCGGATGAAGTTGGTTGACGTTGAATATACATTTGATCGCAACAAAATCATCTTTTATTTTACGGCGGAAGGCCGTGTCGATTTCAGGGAATTGGTTAAAGATTTGGCCAGTGTGTTTCGTACGCGGATCGAACTTCGCCAAATTGGCGTTCGCGATGAAGCGAAGATGCTCGGCGGCATCGGCCCTTGCGGCAGAATTTTATGCTGTTCGTCGTTTCTTGGCGATTTCGAGCCGGTATCGATCAAGATGGCGAAGGATCAGAACTTGTCGCTCAATCCGACCAAAATATCCGGTCTATGCGGTCGCTTGATGTGCTGCTTGAAGTACGAGCACGATAACTATGAAAGCGCCAAAGACGATCTGCCCCGTGTAGGCAGCGAAGTGATTACATCGTTCGGCAACGGCCGCCTGATTTCGATGAATGTGGCGGAACGAATGGCGAAGGTACAAGTGTTTGAGCTTAAGAAAGTGATGGATCTCCCATTAGATGATGTGGTGGAGTATCACGGATAAGGGAACGGCTCTCTCTGAGGTGATGGCAATCGTGGTGAAAAGGGACATTTTCATTCAAATCGATCAAATGGAAGAGCAAGTGGGCACGTTGTATGCGGAGCTCGGTCAAATCAAACAACAAATTATCGAGCTATTGGAAGAAAACAAACGACTCGGTATAGAAAACAGTCAGCTGCGCAAGCTGTTAAAGAAAGATGCCGCACCGGCTCTTGCGGATCCGGCTTCCTCGGAGGAGGAAGCGGCGAGGATAAAAGAGGTTACCGGTGAAGGTCTCGATAATTTAACTCGGATTTACCATGAAGGCTTTCATATTTGCAATGTAAACTACGGTCATTTACGGACCGAGGGCGATTGTTTGTTCTGCATGTCGTTTCTAAATAAATAAGAACACTAGCCGTAGGGAGGATTGACTTCTCTACGGTTTTTTTGGAAGAAAGAGGAGTTGTCACTTGGAACAATCCGTACCTGTATATGAGCGTGAGCGCATCGATGATTTGCTGACGCAAGATTTGAAAATTATCCAAAGCGAGGATGTTTTCAGCTTTTCCCTGGATGCGGTGCTGCTCGCAAGGTTTTGCTCGGTACCGACTCGCGGGCGTATGATCGATCTTTGCACCGGGAACGGTGTTATTCCGTTGCTGTTGACGACTCGAACGCGGGCGCACATTACGGCCGTTGAAATTCAGCCGCGGCTGGCAGAGATGGCGCAGCGGAACGTCAAGCTGAATCGGCTGGACGCACAAATCGATATCAGGCAGGGCGACCTGCGCAGCGCCGTTCAGGATATTGGACACGGACTGTTCGATGCCGTGACGGTCAATCCGCCCTATTTGCCTGTTCCTAATGGCGAACAAAACATCAATGAGCATGTAGCCGCCGCACGCCATGAGCTGTTCTGCACGTTGGAAGACGTCATTCGTGTCAGCAGCCGGCTGGTCCGAACCGGGGGCAAGGTAGCGATGGTGCATCGGCCGAGCCGGCTGGTCGAAATTTGTACGTTAATGCGGGAGTACCGTCTGGAACCGAAACGGATTCGTTTCGTGCATCCGCGGGCGGACCATGAAGCCAACATGGTGCTGATTGAGGGAATGCGCGACGGGAAGCCGGAAATTCGCACGCTGCCCCCGCTGATCGTTTACAAAAATCAGAACGAATACAGCGACGAACTGATGGACGTATACTTTGGTCGTCGGCTGACGCTGGATCATAATCCGGACACTTATTAATAGAAGGAATCGATGCGCGTGAACATTCAAAAAAGCTATAATAACGAGTCCGGCAAGGGAAAACTGTACTTGGTCGGCACGCCGATCGGCAATCTCGAGGACATGACGTACCGGGCTGTCCGGATTTTGCAGGAGGTTCGGTGGATCGCGGCGGAGGATACGCGCCAGACGCGCAAGCTGCTGACGCACTTCGACATCAGCACACGGCTTGTCAGTTATCATGAGCATAACAAACATGCCAGCGGGCCGGAGCTCATCCGGCTCATGGAGAGCGGAGACGATATCGCGCTGGTCAGCGATGCGGGGCTGCCCGCCATTTGCGACCCAGGGGCCGATTTAGCCAGACTGGCGATTGAGGCGGGCATTGCGGTGGTCCCGATTCCGGGAGCGAACGCGGCGTTGTCCGCTTTAATCATGTCGGGCTTGCCGACGGAGCGGTTTCTGTTCGTCGGGTTCCCGCCGCGTGACGCCAAACCGATGGAACAGGAGCTTGCCACCTGGAGACGGGAAGCGGCTACAGTGATCGGTTATGAATCGCCTCACCGGATTGTGAAGACGCTGACGCGGATGGCGGAAGTTCTTGGCGAAGAACGGGAGGTTTGCCTGACCCGGGAGCTAACGAAAAAATATGAGGAAGCCGTCCGCGGTACGATCCGCGAATGCCTCGCCTATTTGGTTGACCATCCGCCGCAGGGTGAATACTGCTTCATCGTTCGCGGCGGGGCGGGTGACGGGGGAATCCCGGAGGAGACGGCGTGGTGGACCGGCCTCTCGCCTGAGGAGCATGTGGCCCGATACGAAGCGGACGGGCTGGACCATAAGGAAGCGCTTAGGAGGGCTGCGCAGGAGCGCGGCGTTCCGAAACGCGAATTGTATAATTTGCTGCATCAAGGTTGATCGGCACAAAAAAATACCCTGATTCGGGGCAAGCTCGAATCAGGGATATAGAGGAGATATGAAAAAGGTTAGAATTACCATAGTTAATATTGCTATTTATATTATAACCTATTTTTTTTATTTTGTCACAGGTATTGGCATTTCAGATAAACATTCGTGACAAACAATTTTTCCTTTGAAATAAGAGACGTTCTCGGCGTTTCCGCAGAAGATACAGGCCGGCTCATATTTCTTCAACATGATGCGCTCGCCGTCTACATAAATTTCCAAAGCGTCCTTCTCGCCAATGCCAAGCGTTCTGCGCAATTCGATTGGAATAACAACACGACCAAGTTCGTCGACTTTTCTTACGATACCAGTTGATTTCATCATAATAATAAAATTCCCCTCTCCAGAAGTTGTTTATTTTAGAATGAATGCGAAGCGGAATGAAAATAATCGTCATGTTTCGACATAATTCTTTAAACCTATGATACCAACCATTCCCAAAATAGTCAACCTAAAAATGCAACACCAAGTGACAATTTATGGACCTGGCTGCTAGATTAGTATAACATGGAATAGAATAACGCTACTAGTAGAGCCAAAATGTTGGTTTTACTTACCAAAAGTCTCTTTATATATCCATAAAATGTAAATCTATACGCCGTGTCGAAACAAAAATTTGGAATAAATAAATCGACAACATTCGACAATTTTCAATGTTTTGGCGGAATATTGTCGATCAAAACCTGCAAATTGCGAGGAGGGATACCATGCAACAACCGATGGAAGAAGAAAAAGTGTTTAAAGATCCGGTTCACAAGTATATCTATGTGCAGGATCAGACGATCTGGGATCTCATCAATACCCGGGAATTTCAACGGCTGCGCCGCATCCGTCAGCTGGGAACGTGTTTTCTCACCTTTCACGGCGCCGAGCATAGCCGGTTCTCGCATTCGCTGGGTGTTTATGAAGTAACACGCAAAATCATCTCGCAGTTCGAGCGTAATCAATATGAAGATTGGCCGAGAGAAGAACGTCTGTTATGCTTGTGCGCGGCGCTTCTGCATGATGTCGGACACGGTCCCTTCTCGCATTCGATTGAGAAAACGTTCGGGACTCACCATGAGGATTGGTCATGCCGAATCGTACTCGGCAACACGGAAGTCAACGAAGTGCTGAAACGCGTTTCTCCGACGTTCCCGCAGCAGGTAGCGGGCGTTATTGCCAAGACGTACCAGCAAGAAATCGTCGTCAGCCTCGTCTCGAGTCAGCTGGACGCGGACCGGATGGATTACCTGCTGCGCGATGCTTATTTCACCGGCGTAAATTACGGCACCTTCGATCTGGAGCGAATTTTGCGCGTGATGCGGCCGTATCAAGGACATATCGTAGTTAAGGAAAGCGGGATGCACGCCGTTGAGGATTATTTGATGTCCCGATACCAGATGTATTGGCAAGTGTACTTCCATCCGGTTACCCGAAGCGCGGAAGTCGTCCTGCATAAAATTTTTCAAAGAGCCAAACAACTGTTTGAAGAAGGGTATCCGTTCCACTTTCTGCTCGAACCGCTGCCCAGCTTGTTCGGCAATCGGCTGACCACGGAAGAATACCATTTGCTGGATGAAGCGTTGATGCAAACGGTGCTGATGCAATGGACGATGGAAGAGGATGCGGTGTTGGCTGATTTGTGCTCACGCTTCTTGCAGCGGCGTTTATTCAAATATGTAACGCTGGAAATTATGGACGTCGGCATGCTGGAACGGCTTCGTGAAAAAATGGGCAATCTAGGATTAGATCCCTCCTATTACCTGGAAGTCGATTTCCCGTCCGATCAATCCTATGATGTGTACCGGCCGGGCGAACAGGATGAGAAACTGCCGATTTTATTGCTCGATGCGCACGACACGTTGACGGAAATCTCGCGAAAATCCGAAATCGTGCGTTCGATCAGCGGGATCCAGAACGGAAAATACCACCTGTATTACCCGCAGGAACTCGTATTGAAACATCTTCCAGCTTTGGATAAAGAAATTCGGAAGCTGCTAAGATCTTAAACGACATATAGAAGATGAAGGAGAAAACGTTATGCTAATCGACACACATGCACACCTGAATGCGCCGCAATTCGATGAAGACCGACACGAGGTGATTGCGCGCGCAAGAGACAACGGAATAAGTCGAATCGTGAATATTGGATTTAATCGGGAGACGATTCCAAGCTCCTTGGCGCTGGCTGAGCAGTACGATTTCATCTACTCGACGGTGGGCTGGCATCCGACGGAAGCCAAAGATATGAGGGAAGAAGATCTCGCCTGGATCGAATCGTTGTGTCGTCACGAGAAAGTGGTTGCCATCGGCGAAATCGGGCTTGATTACCATTGGGATACGTCGCCGAAAGACGTACAGAATCGGGTATTCCGCGAACAAATTCGTCTGGCCCGCAGGGTCGGCCTGCCGATTGCGATCCATAACCGCGATGCGCATCAAGACGTCGTACAAACGCTGCGCGAGGAGAAAGCGGCGGAGGTCGGCGGCGTGATGCATTGTTACTCCGGCAGCTGGGAGACGGCCAAAATGTGTCTCGATATGAATTTTTACATTTCTTTCGGCGGCCCAGTAACTTTCAAAAATGCCAAGCAACCGAAAGAGGTACTCGAGAAGGTGCCGATGGACCGGCTTTTGATTGAAACCGATGCGCCTTATTTAACTCCGCATCCATATCGGGGCAAGCGAAACGAGTCCGCTTACGTCCGTCTTGTCGCCGAAACGGCGGCCGAAATCAAGGGCATTTCGATCGAGCAATTAGCCGAAGCGACGACTCGAAATGCGATGGAACTTTTTCGTTTAAAGTGAGTGTGTTGGGCTCTGGGAAACGCTTGCATAAACGCTGTTACTTATAGCGAATCGAGAAAAATAAAGAAAACAGCTAAATCGGTTCGTGCGAATGAGAGATAGATGTATTTTATTCATGTAATGAGTATATTTAAACGAAAATGGGTAAAAACCGTTCTTTTTTTATACGTTTGTATACTTTACAACCAAACCCCTCGCGTCGTACACTCAATAATAACTTCATACGATTACCAGAATTCCAACATCGCTGAGTTTCCGAAAGGAAAACGGGGGAACCACATCGCGGCGGTCCATTCATGATTGCCAAGGTGTTTTTTAGGGGTGAATCTCTGGGGCGGGCAACTGTCCCGGGGTAGGGCGACTCTCAAGTCCGAATCCGTCAGCTAACCTCGTAAGCGTCTAGAGAGAGGTAACGCATTGTCGTGTGCTTTTATTTTCATTTGGACAAAATGAGAAAAGTCACGGGAAGGTTCCTCTTCTCCGCTGACTTTTTTTTGTGTTTCCCGTAAAAGGGATTCGTGTCCAAGCTGGCTACTCTTTACACCCGAGGGGGGTGAATACGGCAGGCAAGTGGATACTCTGATGTCAGCAGCACAAACGTTGGTAATGGCAATCAAACAATTTACCATAGTCGCGTCAGAATCTTATCATGCATAACACTCGAATGGCGAGGCTTTAAGGAGGACCGAACAAGTGGGCGCTGAAACACCAGGGCAAACCCATGTAAGACGATCATCCAGCATGACCTTCGCGTTGCGATGGACGCATGAAAACTTGCGTATGATTTCGATTATCGCTCTCATTTCATTCGCTATGACTTTCATGTTCTTGATGATGTTGCACGGTACGGCCATTAAGCGCGTATCGATCGTTGTAGACGGACAGGAACGCACGTTCCAAACCCGGGAAGAGGTACTGCAACGAGTACTGGATGAGCAAGGAATCGCAGTAAGCGAGAACGACCGTATTTCCCATGCGCTGGATGCAAAGGTGAAATCGGGCGACCGCATTGCGATCACGCATACGACGCCGGTGCAATTAACCGCCGACGGCGAGACGAAGACAGTTTACACGGTTGGCAAGACGGTAGAGGCCGCTCTGCAGGATTTGAACGTCCCTGTGGGCGAGCTCGATAAAGTCATTCCGGCTAAGGAAACGGAAGTAAGCCCTCATGCGGAACTGAAGGTTGTCCGCGTGACGAAAGAAACAGCAGATGTGCAAGAACCGATCGCATTCGATACAGTAACCAAGAGCGAGCCCCAATTGTTAAAGGGCAAAGAGCAAGTATTGCAGGAAGGTCAGAAGGGCCTCCTTGTGAAGAAGCTGGAGAAAGTGTATGAAGACGGCGTGCTTGTGTCGGAGCAGGTCGTGGATCAGCAAGTACAAACCGAGAGCAAACAACGCATTGTGGCCGTTGGGACGAAAAATCCGGTTGTCGTTCTGTCCTCTTCATCGCCGAACGTCGAGGAGTTGACCAAGAACGGCGTCAAATTCGGCTACAAGCAAGTAATCAAAAACGTTACGCTAACCGCTTATTCGGCGGGGGTGTCATCCACCGGCAAGGATGAAAGTCATCCGCAATACGGCGTAACTTCTTCGGGCGCGAAGGTAACGGAAGGTCGCACGATTGCAGTCGATCCTAAAGTGATCCCGATCGGCTGGTGGGTCTATATCGAGGGCGTCGGCTTCCGCCGAGCCGAAGATACAGGCAGCGCTGTGAAAGGGAACAAGATCGACGTCTTTTTCGAGAACGGTGACTATGCAACTCGTTTCGGTACGAAGCGCGGTTATACGGTATACATTATCGGTCCCAAAAAACCGTCGGCGGATTAGGCGCTTGCAATTCGGAAAGACTACATTCATTATATATAGATCGGCAGATAAGAAGAGGTGCTCGTGAGGCGTCCCTCTTCTTTTTCTCTTGTTCACGAAGGAAGGTACGTGCACATGATTAAAGAAATTATCGTAGTGGAAGGTAAGGACGATACGGTAGCCATTAAACGAGCGGTAGAAGCGGAAACCATCGAAACGGGCGGTTCGGCGATCAATGCGGACGTTATTCGACGCATTAAGCTTGCGCAAGAACGGCGGGGCGTAATCGTATTCACGGATCCCGATCATGCCGGGGAGCGTATTCGCAAAATTATTACGAAGGAAGTACCCGGCGCGAAGCATGCCTTCCTGACGCAGGAGGCGGCGACAAGCAAGGGCGATATCGGCGTCGAGAACGCATCGGTCGAAGCGATTCGCACGGCACTGGCCAACGTGAGGACCGACGGTCGAAACGAAGAGTCGGCTATCACATGGGACGATCTGATGGAGGCCGGGCTGATCGTGCATCCTCGTGCGGCCGCCCGGAGACTTGCGATGGGCAATCGTCTCGGAATCGGTTATTGCAACGGGAAGCAATTTTATAACCGCTGCCGCATGTTTCAAATTTCCCGGGAGGAGTTTGAAGCGGCCCGTCGGGAATTGAATGAAAAAGAGGGTGCCACGTCATGAGTCGAAACGGAAATGAACCGGGTTACGGACAAGCGTCCGAGGATATCGCTTCGCCGAAGCGAACCAAGGAACTGATGCAGAAGTACGGCTTTGTGCTCAAGAAAAGCCTCGGACAAAATTTTCTGATCGATCAGAATGTGCTTCACAACATTGTCTCTGCCGCCGAGCTTGACGAGACGAAGGGCGCGCTCGAAATTGGTCCGGGCATCGGGGCATTGACCCAGCAGCTCGCTAAACGTGCGGGCAAAGTCGTAGCCGTCGAGATCGACCAGCGGCTGCTGCCGATGCTGGAGGAGACGCTGGCGCCTTATCCGCAGGCCGAAGTGGTGCACGGGGACGTACTCAAGGTGGACCTGCAGGCGTTGTTCAAGGATAAGTTTCAAGACGTATCGAAAGTAAGCGTTGTCGCTAACCTGCCTTACTATGTGACAACCCCGATCCTGATGAAGCTGCTGGAAGAGCGGCTGCCGCTCGAGAACATTGTCGTCATGATCCAGAAGGAAGTGGCCGAGCGAATGGCGGCAAAGCCCGGAGGCAAGGAATACGGCTCGCTCAGCATCGCCGTACAGTATTATTGCGAACCGGAAGTGGTCGCGATCGTGCCGCAAACGGTGTTCATTCCGCAGCCGAACGTGGACTCGGCGGTCATCAAGCTCAAGGTGCGAGAGAAGCCGGCGGTGGAAGTCGAAGACGAGGCGTTCTTCTTTGACGTCATGCAGGCCAGCTTCGTGCAGCGCCGCAAGACGATTTACAACAACTTGGCGGCCAAATATTTCGATAAAGAATCGAAGCCCGATCTGGAACGTCTGCTGCTGGATGCGGGAATCGCACCCTCGAGGCGCGGCGAGACGCTGTCGATCGAAGAGTATGCAAAGTTGTCGCACCGCTTAGCCGATTACTTGAAGACGGCAAGAACCGCCAAATAACGATCCTGGGCGAAACGTCTGCACCAAATGCCTAGAACCGCCATACGATAGACGGGGAGGCGATGCAGCCATGAAGCAGGGAGACCTGGTCACTCGGAAGTCGTATGGTGGTGATATCGTTTTTAAAATTCAAGAAATCCGGCAACAGCTGGCGGTTCTTCGGGGAGTGGAGCTTAGGCTTTTGGCCGATGCACCCCTTGTCGATCTGGAAGTGATGCCGCAGCTCGATCCTTACCTCGATAAAGCAATTACACGTCCCAAATGGATGGACACGATGCCGCGCAACGGATTGGCGGCGGCGACGACAGGGCCGCCCGGCTGGCCGGCGGGGGAGCCGGCCAAACATCCCGTTTACTTCGAAATGCCAGGCAAAGTATTGCATTTGGACGGCGATCCGAATTATTTGCGCAAGTGCATGAACTTATACGGTGAATTGCGGGTTCCCGCCGAAGGGTATTACGTAGCCGAGGCGAATATGGCCGATGCGGTGTATCGGCTGCTTCCGCTGGTACGCCCCGACATTGTGGTCATAACGGGGCACGACGGCTTTGTAAAGCATCGGCCGGCAGGCGATATTACCAAGCTTAGCAGTTACAAGAATTCGCATAACTTCGTAAATGCGGTTCAAGCCGCCAGGCAGTTCGAGAAAAGTCTCGATGCCTTAACGATCGTCGCAGGCGCTTGCCAATCGCACTTTGAAGCGCTGCTGCAGGCGGGAGCGAACTTTGCCAGCTCGCCGGCCCGCGTCTTGATCCATGCGCTTGATCCATTGTGCATTGCGGTGAAAGTAGCTTATACGCCGATCAAAGAAACCGTAAACATAGTCGATGTCATCGGGTTGACGCACAGCGGTCTCGAAGGGATCGGGGGCATCGAATCGCTGGGAAGCTACCGAAGAGGCGTGCCGAAAATTCAATATGCCACTCCGAAATAAGCGCCGAAATGGTGCTTTTTCTTTTTTATTCGACAATTTGGTGAACGAATACGGAAGCGCCTAGCGTAAAACCGCATAAAATCAGGGAAAATAATCGTTGACAACTAATCAAAGACGCTGATATAATATTTCGCTTAAATTGACATACTACCTATGTTGCGTTATAATAATCTAGAAGGAAAGAGGTGGTAGCAGTCAATGGCTAAAAATGCGCTATTGGAGATCAAACGTTGTTTGGAACCTCATGTCGGACAGAAGATAATGCTTAGAGCGAATGGTGGCCGCCGCAAGACGGTTGAACGCTCCGGAGTCTTGGAGGAAACCTACCCTTCCGTTTTCATTGTGAAGCTGGATCAAGAACAGCAAACCTTCAAGCGAGTTTCTTACAGTTATGCGGACATACTGACGGAATCTGTCGAAGTCACAGTATGTAACGACGACGGAGAAGTACGGATTACAATACAGCAATAAGGTTACATAAGGAACGGTTGATCGTTAGGTGGTCAGTCGTTTTTCTTTAGTAGCCCTATCCATGTGAATCGCTGTGTGCTGCGGACTCGGCGCTTATTCGTCCTTTCGCTTTTTAAGACGTTCGGATGAGACGTAAAGTTGCATTCGTATGAATTTGCTGCGGCGGGCGCATACTAACCTCATAACTCGAACATTCATCCTTTGAAGGAGGGTTTCGGATATGGGGCGTAGAAGCCGCAGAGGCGTGATGTCGGAACAATTTAAATATGAGCTGGCCAAAGATTTAGGGTTCTATGAAACGGTGCAGCGGGAAGGTTGGGGCGGAATTCGCACGAAGGATGCCGGCAATATGGTGAAGCGGGCCATTCAGATCGCGGAGCAAACGCTTGCCCGGCAGACGCAGGTGCAAGCGCAGGCGGTTCAGACGCCATATCGTCCTGCTATGCAGCAGCCCGTGCCGCCTCCGGTCTCGTTCGGACCGTCCGGCTTTGCAGCTGGCGTTTCTTCGTATCCGGTGCAGAATGTGCCGTATTACGCGGCTTCGCACGGCACTCCGGCGAACGCCTCTTCCTATTCGCCATATACAGGACAATAACGAACGGTCGAAACATGAAGCTAAAGCGCGAAACCCGGGCTTTAGCTTTTTTTTGTCTCCTTTTTGGTATAGTATTAGGTTAAATGACATAAATGGCATTCGGCCTCATGGCAGGAAAAGTCAGACAGGTGTAAAGAAGGTGTGTTATGAAAGTGTTCGAGAAAGCGCCGGCAAAAATCAATTTGTCCCTGGATGTGTTGTACAAGCGGGCCGACGGGTTTCATGAAGTCGAAATGGTCATGACGATGGTGGATTTGGCCGATCGTATCGAGATGCAGGAGCTTCCACGGGATACGATCATTATTTCCAGTCAAGCAGGCTACATACCGCTCGATGAGAAGAACTTAGCGTTTCAAGCGGCGCGTTTGATTAAGGAACGTTACGAAGTGAGGCAGGGCGTTTATATTCATTTGGATAAAAAAATTCCGGTATCCGCCGGGTTGGCCGGGGGAAGCAGCGATGCGGCGGCGACGCTGCGCGGCCTGAATAAGCTATGGAAGCTCGGCATAGGGACCGAAGAGCTTCAGCGGCTTGGCGCCGAGCTGGGATCGGACGTGCCGTTCTGCGTAACCGGAGGAACGGCGCTTGCCCGGGGGCGCGGAGAGAAGCTGGAGCCGATCGAATCGCCTCCGCAGTGCTGGGTCGTGCTGGCCAAGCCCCCGATTAATGTGTCCACCTCGGAAATTTACGGCAAGCTGAAAGCGTCCGAAATCAAAAACCATCCTTCAACCGCCTGCGTACTGGACGCGATTCGGGAGAAGCGGTTCGACGAGCTGTGCGCCCGTCTCGGCAATGTGCTCGAGGAGGTCACGCTGGATCTGTACCCGGAAGTCAAACAACTGAAGGAAGTGATGGTGCGCTTGGGAGCTGACGGTGTGCTCATGTCCGGGAGCGGGCCGACCGTCTTCGGGCTAGTATCCAAGGAGGCGAAGGTGCCTCGGATTTACAATGGGCTCCGCGGTTTTTGCAAAGACGTATATGCGGTTCGCTTGTTGACGTGATGTTTATGTAATTTTAAGTGACATAATTTGATAATGTGTAATGTTACATAACATAAATGTCACAATATTTTAACGGGATGATCTTGATTAAACCCGTATAAAGATGATATATTTTGATTATAACATTCGGATTTTCAGCAGATCGTTATTTTGCATCTGGCCAAAGGGGGGTCACTCTTGAAAAAATTAAAAAGAAGCGCAAGATTGGTGGAGATGACCCAATACTTGCTTATTCGCCCCCACACGCTTATTCCATTAACGACATTCGCAGATCGTTATAATTCGGCCAAATCTTCCATCAGCGAAGACTTGGCGATTATTAAAGAAGTGTTCGAAGAGGAGGGCCTCGGCGAGCTGCAGACGCTCGCGGGAGCAGCCGGAGGCGTTCAGTACATACCGAAAGTGACGGCGGCCGGCGCGCTGCAGTTCATTCACCAGCTGTGCCGTCAATTGGAACAGCCCGAGCGCATCTTGCCCGGCGGTTATTTGTACATGTCCGACATTCTCGGGCAGCCGATGATCTTGAACGAAATCGGGAAGCTGTTCGCGTCCGTGTTCGCGAAGAGAGACATCGACATCGTGATGACCGTGGAAACCAAGGGGATTCCGCTCGCCTATGCGACCGCCACTTATTTGAATTTGCCGGTGGTCATCGTTCGTCGCGACAGTAAAGTGACGGAGGGCTCGGTTGTAAGCATCAACTATGTGTCGGGGTCCAATAAGCGCATTCAGACGATGTCGCTTGCCCGCCGCGCCTTGAAAGAGGAGTCGAGAGTACTGATTATCGACGATTTCATGCGCGTAGGCGGAACGATTCAGGGCATGATGGATTTGCTGCAAGAGTTTAAAGCGACGGTGGAAGGCGTAGGGGTGTTTGTGGAGTCCGGCGAGGTGGAAGAGCACCTGGTGGAGGATTATATCTCGCTCGCCAAGCTTTCTGTGGTAGATCCGAAGTCGCGTCAAATTAAAGTAGTGCCAGGTACTTATTTTAAAGAAAGCGAAATTCGCGGGGAGTGAAAATTATGGCGTTACAAACCATTGCAACCGATCAGGCGCCTGCCGCCATCGGTCCGTATTCGCAAGCCGTTCAATTCGGCAATCTGTTGTTTACATCGGGACAAATTCCGCTCGGCCTGGACGGCCAACTCGTGCAAGGCGGAATTGCCGAGCAAACGCATCAAGTGTTTCGCAATTTGCAAGCGGTCTTAGCCGCAGCGGGCTCGTCGTTCGGTCAAGTGGTGAAGGCTACCGTATTCATCAAAGACATGAACCAGTTCGCTCAGGTGAATGAAATCTATGCTTCGTACTTCGGCGACCACAAGCCGGCTCGTTCGACGGTTGAAGTAGCGCGTCTTCCGAAAGATGTGCTTGTCGAAATAGAGCTCATTGCCGCGGTAAATGTCGAATAATTTGCAATATATAAAGTATTTATAAAATTGAGAAAAAATCTCAGTTTGGCAGCAGGAATTTGCACTAAAATGTGGAATTACTACTCAAGTCTTCTAGATGGAAAAAGGTGGTGAACACAGAGGTGCAAATTACTGACGTCAGACTTCGCCGGGTGAATTCCGAAGGCAGAATGAAAGCTATTGCTTCCATTACCATCGATAACGAATTTGTCGTTCACGACATTCGAGTCATTGACGGTAATAACGGGATGTTCGTAGCGATGCCTAGCAAACGGACTCCGGACGGAGAATTCAGAGATATCGCACACCCGATTTCCTCTTCCACACGTGAAAAAATTCAGGCCGCCGTATTGGCTGAATATGATCGTGCTGCTACGGAAGAAGAAGTTATTGAAGAAGGTGCTTAACCGTTTACAATTTAAGAGAGCCGGACAGGCTCTCTTTTCTTTTACAGGTAAGTGAGCTATATTGGGATTATGGCATATTTATTTCATTGCGCTTTGTGCATAGCGTTCGCATAACATGATGTGGATTTATTTTTTATAAGGATTAGGGGTTGAATCGTTTTGAACATTATAGGCATTGTGCTCGCAGCGGGCCAAGGTAAGCGAATGAAATCGAAATTATACAAAGTACTGCATCCGGTTTGCGGTAAACCGATGGTCGGTCATGTCGTGTCCACCCTCGAAAATTTAAATACATCGCGTACAGTCGTTATCGTAGGGCATGGAGCGGAAGCGGTGAAATCCTATTTGGGAGAACGCGCCGAATATGCGCTGCAAGCAGAGCAGCTCGGGACCGGTCATGCCGTCTTGCAGGCAAAGCCGCTGCTTGGCGATGAGGAAGGCCTTGCCATCGTCATTTGCGGGGATACGCCGCTCGTCTCGAATGAAACGCTGGAGGGGATGATCCGGCTTCATCAGGAGCGCGGGGCGTCCGCTACGATATTGACGGCGAATGTGGCGGAGCCGAAAGGCTACGGCCGCATTATCCGTGACGAGCAGGGGTATGTGACGAAGATTGTGGAGGACAAGGATTGTTCGCCGGAGCAGCGCCGGGTACAGGAAATCAACACGGGCACGTACTGCTTCGACAACCGCAAGCTGTTCGCGGCTTTGGCGCAAGTGAAGAACGATAATTCGCAAAACGAATATTATATAACAGACGTCATTAGCATCCTGAATGGCCAAGGTGAACGGGTAGAGGGTTACGTGCTGGACGATGCGGTCGAGTCGATCGGAGTGAACGATCGCTTGGCGCTGTCGGAGGCCGAGCAAGCGATGCGCGCGCGCATCAACCGCGGGCATATGTTGAACGGCGTTACGATCATCGATCCGTCTGCGACTTATATTGAAGCCGACGTGCGGATCGGTGCCGATACGGTCGTGCACCCGGGCTCCGTGCTGCGCGGCAGCACCGTTATCGGCGAAGATTGCGTTATCGGGCCGCAGGCTGATATCGCCGACAGCAGCCTCGCCTCCGGAGTGACCGTGAAGCATTCCGTGCTTCAGGATGCGGTCGTCGGCGCGGGATCTTCGGTCGGGCCGTTCGCTTATTTGCGGCCGGGCGCGGACCTCGGTCAGAACGTGAAGGTCGGCGACTTTGTCGAGATTAAGAACGCCAAGCTCGGAGACGATACGAAGGTGTCCCACTTGAGCTACATCGGCGATGCGGTAATCGGCCGTAACGTCAATGTCGGCTGCGGCGCCATCACGGTCAACTACGACGGCTTCAACAAACAGGTGACGGAAGTGGAAGACGACGCTTTCGTCGGCAGCAATGTGAACCTGATTGCGCCGGTAAAGGTGGGCAAGGGCGCTTATGTCGTTGCCGGTTCGACCATTACAAACAACGTGGAGCCCGGGGATTTGGCGATCGCCCGTGAGCGGCAGGTGAACAAGGCGGGTTATGCCGATAAGCTGCGTGCTAAATTCGCCGCCAAGAAGGCGTCGTCGAAGAAGCAGTAGCGGCAGGCGTAAGGTAGCCGCCGATCCCCTGCGGTGGCGGATCGGTTCGGACTTGGCGTTAGCCGGGGACAGGTCGAAGTTACGGTTCATGGTTAGGGAAGCGGACGATTGAGTTGTTATTCGCGGCGGGATTAATCGATTCCCTGTTGTTCTGCGAATAGCGGAACGGTGATGTGTTATTAAGCGATAATTCTCCCTTTGAAGGGAAATAGCGGAGCCAGGGTATCTGATTTGCCCCTTTTCGGCGAAAATTGCCGGATTTGGAGCAATGAGCGAACTCTAGTTCCGCTATTTGTTCTGGAGGCGTGAATGGGAGACGAATAGCGATCCGCCGGGGCGGAGCGTTTTCTTGAGGAAAGACGTTTCAGACCTCCTTCAATTGGGTAAAGTAGTAGAAGTTAGGGCTTGTCCCCAAATGAAGGAGGTATTCCTATGGCTACAACATTGAAGGCGGAAGCTCGCAGCGGCAGAACGAAGGGTGACCGCAACCGTCTGCGCGCAGAAGGTAAAGTGCCGGCTGTCGTTTATGGTAAAAAGGTGCCCCAAACATCCATTGCCATCGATCAAAAGGAGCTCCTTGCCCTGATCAAAGCAAACCGGCATGCGATTATCGAACTGGATGTTCCGCAGCTCGGCAAACAGCCGGTGATGATCAATGAAATCCAACGCGATGCGATTAACCGTCAGCTGCTGCACGTCGATTTCCATCAAATCAACATGGATGAGCCGGTTAACACTACAGTTCGATTAGAGTACACCGGCGAGGCGATCGGCGTCCAGGAGGGCGGCATTCTGCAAATTCAGCTTCATGAGCTCGACATACGCTGCTTGCCTACACAAATCCCGAGCGTGATCGAAGTGGACGTCAGCTCCTTGGGCATCGGCGAAAATTTGCTGGTTTCCTCGTTACAGCTATCCGCTGGAATCGAAATCAAAACCAACGAGCACGACGTCCTGGCCACCATCCTGACGCCGCAAAAAGCGGAGCCGGAAACCGTGGACGAAGAGCCTGGCGCAAAAACCGAGGATGCCCCGGCCGAAGCGGCCGCCAAATCCGAGGAGACCGTATAAGCGAGAAGTCCAGCGTATCGATGCGAATCGATACGTTTTTTGCTGTCCGGGAAGCCGAGCGTCGCATAACGAGCACAGGCGCGGCCGAGGTTGCGGGAGTCATGCTCTAGCACTATGGGCACGGCCGCGCTGGTTGGGTACTTGCATTAATTCACTTCGAGCACGGGCGTGCAGGTGAAACACGCGGGATGTGCTCCCGCACTAACGCAAAGGCAGGCCGCGCTGGCTGGGAACTCGAGTTAATTCACTTCGAGCACGGGCGCGCAGGTGAAACGCGCGGGATGTGCTCCCGCACTAACGCAAAGGCAGGCCGCGCTGGCTGGGAACTCGCATTAATTCAGTTCGAGCACGGGCGCGCGGGTGAAACGCGCGGGATGTGCTCCCGCTCTGCCCCACTCGAAGTAAGCTCAGGCCAAAGGCCTGGGGCGAGTCGACGCTCGGATGGCCGTCTTGCGCTCGATTGCCGGAGTTTGCTCGATCGCAGGCACAACACCGGGTAAGAACGCCGCATGACAGCGTGTCCCCCGTTCCCCGCCGTTAAGGCGCGGGAATAGGGGGACGAAAAGCGCTCCACGCCCTACAGCCGCTTCAACGACGGCCCGGTGGCAGGTACGCTCCTTTTCGGGGTCTCGGGGCGAAGCGCCCGAGTCCTCCCCCCTTGGCGAAGGGGGGAAAGAGGGGGGATCGAAAAGAAGGAACTTTGGTCACATCCTGTCGGATAGGTCCATGTTAAGTTGGCGCGGACGACGTTTTCGGTTATCATTAGAGAAGAGACGCTTGAAGACGCCGATGAAGGGCGAACGAAGGCGTTGCCGCTAGAAGGGAGCAGAAATCGCTTTGAAATGGTTTGTGGGCCTCGGGAATCCGGGCAAACAATATGAACAAACCCGGCACAACATCGGGTTTATGGCGCTGGACCGATTCGCCGACCGGCACGGCATTAAGATTACGCAAAGCAAGTGCAAGGCATTGCTGGGGGAAGGTGTGGTGGCAGGGCAGAAAGTATACTTGCTCAAGCCGCAGACGTTCATGAACTTGTCGGGCGAATCGATACGCGCGTTTATGGATTTTTATAAAGCGCCGGTCGAAGATTTAATCGTGGTCTACGACGACTTGGATACGCCGTTCGGCAGCATCCGGCTTCGTTATCAAGGCAGCGCCGGCGGGCATAACGGCATCAAGTCAACCATCCAGCACCTCGGGACTCAGTCGTTCCAGCGGATTCGCATGGGAATTTCGCGGCCGGCGCCGGGGCGGGATATCGCCGAATACGTGCTGCATACATTTTCGAAAGAGGAATTGACGAAGATGCCTCAGCTGCTCGATAAGACCTGTGAAGCGATGGAGCATCTGCTTGAGCATACCTTTGAAAATACGATGGCCAAATACAACGGTTAAGACGGACCCGGGCTAATCTCCTCGCCAGTTGGGCATACTGGTTGAAAATAACGCTTTTTCCGTAAAGCGTAAGGAGGTTGGAAGGATGGCCGTCACCTATATTTGCCGCCATTGTCAAACGTTTATTGGGGAGATCCGTCAAGGGGAAGTGAACGAGTTTCAGCTCGGCTTCCATTTCTTGACCCCCGAAGAGCGGAGAGATATAATATCGTATAACCCAAATGGGGATGTCACCGTCAAGGTGGTATGCGATTACTGCAAGGAAGCGCTGGAAGCCAATCCGGAGCTCTCGCTCCTCGCGAATCCTCTGCAATAAGTCATCAGGCGGCATCGGCAGTATCGATGCAGTCCTCGCGACAGGGGTTTTTTCGCATTTCGGCGATCCTGCTTTTCGTTCATGGACCGGCCTAAAGCGATTCTCGCTCTAGGCTTTTTTAGTGTGGTTGAGAGGGGTGTCCTGTGTTGCAGGCATTAATTCAAGCATTCTCGGCCGATTCCGATTTCCAGACGATCGTTTCGGGCATTCGGTCGGGTATGAGAGAGCAATTGGTCGCCGGTCTCACCGGTTCTTCGCGGCAGGTGATGCTGGCTTCGTTGTATGAAGAACTGCGTCAGCCGCTTTTTGTCGTGACGCATAATATGTTTTCCGCACAGAAGGTGTTCGAAGACTTGGTGGAGCTGGTTCCTCCGGGACAAGTGCTGTTGTTCCCGGCGCAGGAACTGCTGGCCGCGGAGGCAGCGATCGCAAGTCCGGAGATGCTGGCGCAGCGTATTGACGCGTTATCCCGCTTGGCCGCAGGCTTCCGCGGGATTGTCGTCGTGCCGTACGCCGGGATGCGGCGGCTGCTGCCGAACCAGGAAGCGATCGCGGCGGCCCGATTTACGATCCAGGTCGGACAATCCGTTGAGCTGGAGTCATGGATTGAGCGTTTGGTGGAATTTGGCTACGAGCGCGTAGAGCGTGTCGAGAACAAAGGGGAGATGAGTGTCCGCGGCGGCATCGTCGACCTGTTCCCGCTGACATCGCCGCATCCGTTCCGGATCGAGCTGTTCGACGTGGAGGTCGATTCCATTCGTTCCTTCGATGCCGGGGACCAGCGCTCGATGGATAAATTCCAGGAGCTCACGATTGTGCCTTGTCGCGAGATTGTAGCGGATCGAAACCGTTTACAAAAAGCGGCGCAGCATGCCTATGAACTGCTGCAGGAGCAACTGAACAAGATGACCGATCGTACGGCCAAAGACCGTTTGCTCGAAGGCATCGGACATGAAATCGAGCAGATGCGGCAGGGGCAGCATGTTCAAGGGATGTTCAAATATATGTCCCTGCTGTTTCCGGAGCGGCAAACGCTGCTGGATTATATGCCTAAGGACACGGTGCTGCTCATCGACGAACCGGCGCGGCTGCTGGAAACGGCAAAGCAGCTCGAGAAGGACGAAGCGGAATGGATGACGATGTCGCTATCGGACGGCAAATATATGCCGCAGCTGGTATTGTCGAAGCCCTATGAAACGCTGCTTCACCGCAAGCCGTATCCAACTCTGTACCTGTCGTTATTCCTGAGACAAGTGCCGGGCGCGGTTCCGCAAAATATCATCAACTTCATGTGCCGTGTCATGCAAAACTTCCACGGTCAAATGAATTTGCTGAAGAGCGAAATGGAACGCTGGAAAAAGGCCGGCGCGAAAGTGATGATGCTGGCGGGCGGACCGGAGCGCGTCGAGCGGATCAAGCGGGTACTCGACGACTACCATATCGAAGAGCCGATGATCGTGGAAGGCAACCTGCAGACGGGATTTGAGCTGCCGGGCATTCATTTGGTCATCATTACCGAAGGCGAGATGTTCACGCAGAAGCAGCGCAAAGCGCGCAAAGTGGACAAAAAGATCGAGAATGCCGAGCGGATCAAAAGTTACCAGGAGCTGAAGGTCGGCGATTACGTCGTTCACGTCAACCACGGAATCGGGAAATTCGTAGGCATCGGAACATTGGAAGTAGGCGGCATTCATAAAGATTATTTGCACATTTTATACGCCGGAGGCGACAAGCTCTCGGTACCGATTGAACAGATCGACCACGTTCAGAAATATGTCGGCGCGGAGGAAGGCAAAGAGCCGAAAGTGTATAAACTCGGCGGCTCCGATTGGAACCGGGTTAAAACCAAAGCGCGCGCATCGGTGCAAGACATTGCCGATGACCTCATCAAGCTGTATGCGGAACGTCAGGCAACGACGGGGTATGCGTTTTCACCCGACACCGCCTACCAGCAGGAATTCGAGGGCATGTTCCCTTACGAGGAAACGGCGGATCAGCTGCGGGCGATCGAAGAGATCAAGCAGGACATGGAAAAGCCCCGTCCGATGGACCGTTTGTTGTGCGGCGACGTCGGTTATGGCAAAACGGAAGTGGCGATCCGCGCGGCCTTCAAAGCGGCCATTGACGGGAAGCAGGTGGCCGTGCTCGTGCCGACTACGATCCTCGCGCAGCAGCATTACGAGACGTTCCGCGAGCGGTTCTCCGGATATCCGTTCAACATTCAAGTGCTGAGCCGATTCCGTTCGAAGAAAGAGCAGGCGGATACGATGAAGGGTATTAAAGCCGGTACGGTTGACGTCGTCATCGGAACACATAGGCTGCTGTCCAAGGATATGCAGTTTAAGGATTTGGGCCTTCTCATCGTAGACGAGGAGCAGCGTTTCGGGGTCTCGCACAAAGAAAAGCTGAAGCGGCTGAAGACGAATGTGGATGTGCTGACGCTGACGGCGACACCGATTCCGCGGACGCTGCATATGTCCATGCTGGGCGTACGCGATTTGTCGGTCATTGAAACGCCGCCGGAGAATCGTTTCCCGGTGCAAACGTATGTGGTGGAGTACAGCGCTTCGCTCGTACGGGAAGCGATTGAGCGGGAGCTGGCGCGCGAGGGACAGGTGTACTATTTGTACAACCGGGTTCAAGGCATTACCCAAATGGCGGAGCAGATCTCGATGCTGGTGCCGGACGCGCGGGTAACGGTAGCGCACGGGCAAATGTCGGAGCAGGAGCTGGAGAAAACGATTCTCGATTTTCTCGACGGCGAATACGACGTGCTGGTCAGCACCAGTATTATCGAGACCGGCGTCGACATTCCGAACGTGAACACGCTGGTGGTCCATGACGCGGACAAAATGGGCTTGTCCCAGCTGTATCAGCTGCGCGGCCGTGTCGGTCGCTCCAATCGGATCGCCTACGCGTATTTCACCTACCAACGGGATAAAGTGTTGACGGAAGTGGCGGAGAAGCGTCTGCAGGCGATAAAAGAGTTTACAGAACTAGGGTCAGGGTTTAAAATTGCCATGAGAGATTTGTCCATCCGCGGCGCGGGCAATTTGCTGGGCGCAGAGCAGTCCGGCTTTATCGCTTCGGTCGGGTTCGATCTGTATTCGCAAATGCTGGGCGAAGAGATTCAGAAGCGGAAGAAAGAGATCGGCGGCGAGGCCGTACCGGAAACGAAGGTCTGGTCGACGCAGCTGGACATTCAGCTGGACGCCTACATTCCGGGCGATTACATCTACGACAGCATGCAAAAGATCGAGATTTACAAAAAGGTTGCTGCTGTGCAGTCGCTTGAAGAAGCGAACGAGCTGCATGACGAGCTGGTGGACCGGTTCGGCGATTTGCCGGATGCGGTGCATAATCTGCTGCGCGCTGCGCGTTTGAAAGTATACGGGGCGCAGTATGCGATCGAGACGATCACGCAGAAGGGGCTCGATTATGAACTTCGTCTACATGCGGATCAGACCGGTAATCTGAATGGAGCCGAGTGGGCAAAGCTGCAGCAGGAGTTCGAAAATCGCGTACGGTTGGTCAGCGGGCCGAACATGGTAATCGAAACGAAAGGCAAGGGACTGACACCAGAACAATCCATCGATTTACTTGAAAGGTTTCTGGTACAATACAAGCGTGCGCTGAAATCGAAGGGAGAACTACAAAATGCAGCAAAATAACAGGAAGAAATACCGGAGAATGACTGCTCTTATGGCGCTTGTAATAGTCGTAGGGTTAGCCGCGGGATGCGGCAAGAAAGAGGAAGCGCCAGCGGCGACGCCGGCTCCGGCTGTGGAAACGCCGGCAGCTCCGGCTGCGACGGGCAACCCGGGCGATGTGCTGATTGCTATGAAAGACGGCGTTAACGTGACCCGAGGCGAATTTGATAAATTCGTCAATATCAATATGATGTTCTACCCGCAATACGCGCAGTTTAAGACCGATCCGGCATTCCAGCAAGACATCATGAATCAGCTGCTCGCCTTCAAAGTGCTCGGCGCCCGCGCGGACGAGAAAGCGAAAGCCGACGCCGCGAAGCAAGCCAGCGAGCAAATGGAACAGATTAAGACGTACCTCGGCATGCAGGAAGGCGGCATGGAAAAGGCGCTGAAGGATGCCAATGTGACGGAGAAGGACATTCAGGATTTCATCGGCAACAGCTTGGTCACGATCGTGTCCGCAGAAAGCAAAGTGACGGATGACGAAGTGAAAAAGGCTTACGACGACAAATTGGCGCAGGATCCAAGCGCCTATACGATCGCGACCGTGCGCCACATTCTGGTCGGCACGACCGATGCAGCGACAGGGGCAGAAAAGCGTACGAAGGAAGACGCCCTGAAGCTTGCGAAAGAAGTGCAGGACAAGCTGAACGGCGGCGGGGATTTTGATGCGCTGGCTAAAGAATATTCCGACGACCCGGGTTCGAAGGAAACCGGCGGGAAGTATGAGAATGCGGAAGTCGGACAATGGGTGCCTGAATTTAAAAAGGCGGCCATTGAACTGCCGATCGGCAAAATCAGTGATCCGGTGGAAACGAGTTACGGCTACCATGTGATGAAAGTCGAGTCGCGTTCGAGCAAAACGTTCGACGACGTGAAAGCAGGACTGCGCTCGGAAGCGGCGCAGGCGAAAATTTATGAATTTCTGGAGAAAGAGCTTCCGGGCTTGATTCAGACGAACAATATGCCGAAGCCGGAAGCCACTCCAGCTCCGACTCCGGCACCGGCGGCAGATGCGCCGAAAGCGGAAGAGAAGAAGTAAACATTACCAGGGCGCCCGAAAGGGCGCCCTGTTTTGTTTTCTTTTTTTGGGGCATAATGTAAACAGCGGCAGCCCGTACATAGGCGCGTAAGGCAGCCGGCAGTCAAGCGGTAGGTGCATAACCCTCTGGGAATCGAAGAATACTATGGGCAGTCGAATTCCCTACATTGTATACAAAGGGCAATCCAGATTGTATCACATTCTTCAAGGAAAGCGAGGCATCTAGAATTATGAAAGCAACTGGAATCGTTCGTCGTATCGACGATCTTGGCAGGGTTGTGATCCCGAAGGAGATCCGCCGTACTCTGCGTATCCGGGAAGGGGACCCGCTTGAGATTTTCGTGGACCGTGACGGAGAGGTTATTTTGAAGAAATACTCTCCAATCGGTGAACTCGGGGATTTTGCCAAGGAATATGCCGAATCGCTCTTTGAAAGCACCAATCACATTACCATGATATCTGATCGCGATAATATTATCGCCGTTGCCGGCGGTTCGAAGAAGGATTATTTGGAGAAACCCGTCGGGCCTCTGGTCGAAACCTGCATGGAAAGCCGCAAAGCTTCGATGGAAACAAGCACGGGCTCTTATGAAATTTGTAAAGACGCCCCGGATACTTACGGTTCTTACGTCATCGCCCCGATCGTTGCGGGTGGCGATCCGATCGGATCGGTCATCCTATTTACCAAAGACGAGAATGTGAAGATGGGTCAAATGGAGCTGAAAATGGCTGAGACGGCGGCCGGCTTCTTGGCTAAACAGATGGAGCAATAATCCGATAGTCGTATGGTCCGTACGATATTGATGACAGCTAGGGCACAAGCTTCCTGAATTCTTCCCGGCGGCGGGGAGAAGCGGGAAGCTTTTTTGTTGCCCGTCCGGTTTTGGAAAAGATGCGTAAATGCGGTATAATGTTGGCGTTGACTAGGCACGGGAGGCAAGGAGAACGAGGATGAAGCAGCAAGCGGGGCGTAGAGAAGCGGAGCGGGCCGATGAAGAAACCGGACCGGCGGAGCCGGGGAGGGAAGAGCAGGGAAGGCTGCGTGCAGGCGCTGGTTGGAGTGCCCGGGCGAGCGACCCGCGTCGCGGTGCGGGGAAAACCTCGCCTGCCGCTACGTCGCTGCTGCAAGGTGCGGCGATGCTCGGTTTGGCTGCGGTCGCTTCGAAGATGATCGGGACGCTGCAAAAGATCCCGCTGCAGAACATGGCGGGCGATGCGGTGTTCGGTATTTATAATGCGGTATTTCCGCTGTATACGCTTATTTTGTTTCTGGCTACCGCCGGATTCCCGCTCGTCGTCTCCAAGTTCGTGTCCGAATATGCGGCCGACGGCCGGAACGCGCAAGCGAAGCAAGTGCTGCGTGTCGCGTCCGTTCTGCTTCTGGCTAGCGGTATTTTGTTCTTTCTGCTTTTATATATGGGCGCGGATGTCCTCGCAGATTGGATGGGGGCGGCGCAAGCCGCCGCCGCGATCCGCAGCGTTTCCTTCGCGCTGCTGATCGTGCCGGTGATGTCGGCGCTGCGCGGTTATTTTCAAGGCTATGGCGATATGGCGCCGACGGCTTGGTCGCAGGTGATCGAGCAGGCGGTGCGCGTCGCCGTCATGGTCGGACTGCTGCTCGCCTTGATCAGGCTCGGGGGCAGTCCGGAGCTGATCGCCGCCGGCGCCACGTTCGGGTCGGTGGCGGGCGCGGCGGCCGGTCTTGCCGCCATGCTGTGGTATTGGCGCAAGGCGCGGCAAACGGATCGCTTGCCGGCGGTTGAAGCGGCAGGGGAAGGCTTAACGGTCAGGGGCCGATGGCGTAGCGACTGGACGCTCGCCAAGCGGCTTTCCTTCTATGCGATTCCGCTCTGCCTCGGAACGCTTGCGACGCCGATTCTGGGGCTCGTCGATTCGTTCACGATGCCGCGCCTGCTTAGACAAACCGGTTGGGACGAAACCGGCGCTTTGTTTCAGTACGGTCTGTACAACCACGGGTTGCCGCTTGTTCAGCTGGTGGCGATGATCGCGGCCTCCATGTCGGCCGCGCTTGTGCCGGCCATGGCGGAAGCACGGCATCGCGGCGACGCGGAAGCGGTACGCAGCCGGGCCGGTTACGCGCTGCGCGTGACGTGGCTCGTCGGGCTGGCGGCATCGTTCGGGTTGGCGATGCTGGCTGAGCCGCTGAACGTGATGTTCTATAAATCTTCCGCGGGGACGTCTGCGATGATCGTGCTATCGTTCACTGCCGTGTTGTCGGCGGTAAACTTGGTGTCGAGCAGCCTGCTGCAGGGCCTCGGCGCCGTCCGCGCGCCCGCGCTTTACCTGCTCGCCGCCGCGCTGGCGAAGCTCGCGCTCAACGCCGCGCTCGTGCCGCG
>NZ_BCPS01000017.1:0-8010 GCF_016586185.1 Paenibacillus sp. EPM92 | reverse complement strand
GCATCGACGGCGCCGCGTGGGCCGCCGTCGCCGCCTATGCGCTCGCGGCCGGGCTCGCGCTCGCGCACGCGCTGCGCGCCGCAGGCGTCACGGCCCCGCGCGGCCGCGCCGTCATGATGCCGATGCTGGGCATCGGCATCATGACGCTCGGCCTGCTGGCCGTGACGCACGGCGCTGCGCCGCTGCTCGCGCGACTGTTCGCGGCCATGCCCCCCCGGGGCTGGCCGCGATCGTCGCGCTCGGCGGCGTCGCCGTGGGCGGGCTCGCGTATGCGCTCGCGCTGCTCTACTTGCGCGTCGTCACCGCGCAGGATCTCGCGCTCGTCCCGCGCTTGCGCGGCAAACCGCTTGCGCTGCTGCGGCGCTGGCGCCTGGTGCGGTAGCGCGAGCCCCGGGCTTTTGCACTTGCGCTCCACGCGCTGCCCGGCCCAAGCCGAGCCCCGGCTTCTGCGCAATGGCTCCATGCGCTGCCCGCCGCACGCGGTGCCCCGGGCTTTTGCGCATTGGTGCCACGCGCTGCCCCGGCTTTGCTCTTTATCGCCGTGCCGCCCTTGCGCCCCACGCAAACTCGCACGTTCACGGGGCGTACGCACTCGTTCTACATACTTACGCGGCCGGCGAGCTGTTCGCGCGGCCGCGCCCAACCAAGGAGGAATCAGCGATAATGACCGCTCAACCGCAAATTACCATCGTCGGCCTCGGAACCGGTGACGAAAACCAGCTGACGCTCGGCGTCTGGCGCAAGCTCGAAGCCGTCGGCAACCGCGGCGGTGCGTTGTACTTGCGCACCAAGGAGCACCCGATGGTCGCGCTGCTGGATCATCACCACATTCGATACGAATCGTTCGATCACATCTACGAAGCGAATGCGGGATTCGATGAAGTGTATGAAACGATCGCCTCCGAGCTTATCGCCCAATCGCAGCAAACGACTGCCGGCGAAATCGTGTACGCGGTGCCCGGTCATCCGATGGTGGCGGAGCGGACCGTGCAGCTGCTCCGCGAACGTTGCTCCCGCGAAGGCGTGCTGCTGACCATGATGGGCGGCGAGAGCTTTCTCGACCAAGCGTTCATGCGGCTCGGCTTCGACCCGATCGAGGGCTTTCAACTGCTGGACGCCACCTCGCTGTCCAGATACAGCTTGAATCCGCAGCTGCATACGCTCATCGGACAAGTGTACGACACGTTCACGGCATCGGACGTCAAGCTGACGCTGATGGAGCTGTACCCCGACGATTACATGGTTACAGTCGGCCATGCGCTCGGCGTCGCCGGGGAAGAACGGGTGCGGGAGGTGCCGCTGTATGAGCTCGACCGCATCGAAGGCTTCGGCAATCTGTCGCTCGTTTGGGTGCCGCGCACGGAACGCGAAGACGTTCACAGCCGCACGTTCAGCCGTTTGCATGAAATCGTGGAGATTCTCCGCAGTCCGGAGGGCTGCCCGTGGGATCGCGAGCAGACCCACAAGTCGCTGCGGCGAAATCTTATTGAAGAAGCCTACGAGGTGCTGGAGACGATCGATGAGGACGACCCGGACCACCTGCGCGAAGAACTCGGAGACCTGCTGCTGCAGGTTATGCTCCATGCGCAAATCGAAGCGGATGAAGGTTCATTCACCGTCTTCGACGTTATCGCGGAATTGAACGAAAAGCTGATCCGCCGTCATCCGCACGTGTTCGGCACGCTGGATGCCGAGAATGCGGAAGAAGCGCTCGGCAATTGGCAGCAGATCAAAGCCGAGGAGAAGCGCAAGAAGGGCATCGATCCGGCGCAGCAATCCGTATTGTCCGGCGTTCCGAACGATCTGCCCGGTTTATTGAAGGCGTACAAGCTGCAGAAGAAAGCGGCGGAAGTCGGCTTCGACTGGAAGACGCTGGAGGAAGTGCTCCCGATCGTCGAATCGGAGCTCGAGGAAGTGAAGGAAGCGATTCGCGAATATACGAGAACGGAGCAGCAGGAGGAACTCGGCGACTTGCTGTTCGCCGTCGTGAACCTTGCCCGATTCCTCAAAGTGGAGCCGGAAGAAGCGATGGCGGATGCCAACCGTAAATTCCGGACGCGCTTCGGTTATATTGAATCGCAGCTTCGTTTAAAAGGCAAAACATTTGACCAAACTGATTTACAAGAGATGGAAGACTTATGGCAGGAAGCAAAAAAAGTTCTGAAAAAATAAGCGGTCTAGCAGGATTTCCCTGATGGGCAAAGAATATTAAGTTCAGCGTTATTTTATGAGGAGGATTTAGAAACCATGAACAAAACAGATTTGATCAATAGCATTGCAGAGAAAAGCGGACTGACCAAAAAAGATGTTGAATCCGTCTTGAACAGTTTCCTCGGTGAAGTAACCGATGCGCTCGCAGGCGGCGAGAAAGTACAATTGATCGGTTTCGGCACGTTCGAAACTCGCAAGCGTTCCGGCCGCACGGGCCGTAACCCGCAAACAGGTGTAGAAATCTCCATTCCGGAATCCAAAGTTCCGGCGTTCAAAGCCGGCAACAAACTTAAAGAAGCGGTGAAGTAATGCGTCTTGACAAGTTTCTGAAGCTGTCCCGTCTGATTAAGCGGCGCACGGTCGCGAAGGACGTATCCGAACAAGGACGCGTCTGGATCAACGGCCGGGAAGCGAAACCGAGCAGCACGGTGAAGGTAGGCGACGAGCTTACCGTTCAATTCGGCCAAAAGCTGGTCACCGTACGGGTGGAACTGTTGTCCGAATCGACCCGTAAGGAAGATGCGGCCAAGATGTACACCCTGCTGAAGGAAGAAAGAAATGCGCAGGAAACGGATTCATTTTTATAACGGGCGGTTTCACAGCGGTGTTCGTTAAAGGGCTGTCCCTTGTCGGAAACGACAGGGACCGGCTCTTTTTTTTTGCATGACGGGTACCGGACTGCCGGGAACCGGCGGATTCCATCCGTTCATAGGTTCTAAACCTCGTCCACCCTCCATACGTTTATAGTAAACAAGCTTTGTGTACGGAAGCGTACGTCCAAAGCGTTCAGGAGGGGGACGAACCCATGTTAGAGCAACCGGGCAAAGTCAAACGGCAGGAAATCAAGATGTTAAACCGGAAGCTGCTCGAAGTATCCGGCGTCTTGAACGTGGAGAGCTTCGACAGCGAGGAGTTTCTGCTTGAAACGGACAGCGGGTATTTAATGATCAGGGGTCAAAATTTGCACATCAAAAACTTGAGCCTGGATCAAGGTTTGGTGGCGATCGAAGGATACGTGAACGAGCTGGCCTATTTGGACGGAAACGCGCAGGGCAAATCCAAAGGGCTGTGGGGCAAGCTGTTTAAGTGACGTTACAAATTCAATTCATAACGCTCGGCATGATGTGTGCGGGCGGATTATCGTTAGGCGGATTGTTCGACGTATACAGGGTGCTTTCTGGCCAGCTGAAAGCGCCTGCTTGGTTGAAAGCCGTCTTGGATCTGGCGTACTGGTTCATCGGTACCTTGATCGTGTTTAAGCTGCTGTACGAGAGCAATTGGGGGGAAGTTCGCCCGTTCATATTTCTGGGTCTGGGCATCGGCATTATCATTTACTTTTTGCTGTTTAGCCGGACGGTGATACGGGTAATTAAGTTTACCATCCGCGTCGTGGTGGCGACGGCAAGAATAGTGCGGAGCATGTTCATGCTGCTTGTAGTCAAGCCGTTAATCGGACTCTATCGATTGACTGTGATCATTTTAGGATTTTTGCTTGCAACCGCTATTTTCCTTTATAAAATTATGTTACAATTAGTATACCCTGTGTGGAAAATGCTGCTATGGCTCTTCAGGCCGCTTGGAAGGTGGATTCGGTTTCCGCTTCCCGCATGGGTGAAGACTACGGGTCAAAGCGTAGCGAACTTCGTTCGCCGGTTCTTTTGATCGATTTAGGAGGATTCGAACCTTGCAGGCAGTCTCTAAAGCAACTCATCCGCAACTCCATAATAAGGGCTCGATTCGTCGGCGCCGCTTGGTGATGCTGATTCTCACTTGCTTTCTGAGTTGGGCCGGCATCACGCTCTGGAATCAAACCGAAAAGATCAACGATCGGAAGGACAAAGTGAGCATGCTGCAGCAGAAGCTGGACGAAACGAAGCAAGCTCAAAGCGATGCGCAGCGCGAGATTACGAGACTGAACGATCCGGAATACGTGGAACAAATCATCCGGAAAGAGCTACAATATGTAAAAGAGGGAGAGACGTTGTTTTATACGCCGCAAACTGCCAAAAAGTAGGATGCCCGTTTTGCGCATACCCTTGTTGACCGTATGAGATGCGTACGTTATAATCGGCGTAGCTTCATTTTCAATTCGTTTTTTAACTATTTAAGGGAGGAACAGTTTACTTTATGGCAATTGAAGTGGGCAGCAAGCTGCAAGGCAAAGTAACGGGCATTACTCACTTTGGGGCGTTCGTTGAGCTATCCGAGGGAGTTACCGGACTGGTGCATATCTCGGAGATCGCGGACAACTACGTTAAAGATGTCAACGATCATCTTAAGCTGAGCGATATCGTCACCGTGAAAGTGATTAATGTCGACAAAGACGGCAAGATCGGGCTGTCCATCAAGCAAGCGGTGGATCGACCGGTAGATGCCGCTCCTCCGACAAGACCCGCTCGTTTCGAAAGACAAGGTGGCGGCGGCGGTGGCGACCGTGGCGGTTTTAACCGTGGCGATCGGGGCGACCGTGGGGGACGTGGCGGTAAGCCTCCCGTAAATCGACTTACCTTTGAAGACAAAATGGCGCGTTTCCTGAAAGACAGCGAAGACCGCATTTCTTCCCTCAAAAAGAATACCGAGGGCAAGCGCGGCGGACGCGGTGCGCGTCGGGATTAACTGAAGCCTACTTCTAAAATAATCAAAGCTGTTCGTGCAGGATCAGGCGCGGGCAGCTTTTTTGCATGCAACTTCCAACAACTCGCAGCCTGTAACGCTTGACAAGCGCTTCCTGACTATTATATACTCATGCTTGTTGCGGCGGCATAGCTCAGCTGGCTAGAGCGTACGGTTCATACCCGTAAGGTCGGGGGTTCGATCCCCTCTGCCGCTATAGAAACAATAAGACCCTGGAAGCGTTGATCGCTCCCAGGGTCTTATTCTGTCATGCCGTCATCCCATTCGCAAAGCGGGACTACTTTTGTCGTATCTTCATTTCCGTCCCCGCAAATCGACAGGTCCTCCTGTAAATACCGCCGATACGTGGACGAACAAAACCGAACAAATCGTGACGTTAAACCGAACATACGTTATTGTAAGCGCTTGCAATTCTGTTTGACACGTGTTTCTTTCATGTTTCGCAAGTGCCCTCATTTTGTCGGAAAAAACATCGGCTGGACTACCTCATTCTGACAAACTTTCTGCTGGACACGCTATATACTAAGTAACACTAATAGTATATGGGTGGTGTTAAACAATTATGCAAAAAAGGCAAATATTTCAACGAATGAGTTCAGCAGGTTCGGATGGCATGCGGCGGATGGGCGACTCGGTAAAAGGCGTTTTTGTGGAGAACCGGCTCGTACAAGCCGTCGTCGCAAGGAAATGGTCGATTCTACTCTTGTTCATGGCATTTCTGCTCGGACGGGCGATGATCCTCGATCAGTTGGCACCGTTCGGGGTCGCCTTTTTTGCCGTCATGTATTTTTTGCGGCGGGAGCTGCTCGTGTGGACGGCAGTTTTTATAGCGGGAGGGAGTTTGTTTTCGGTGGAGCCGATGCATACCGGCTACCTGATCGCGGAGATGGTCGTGTTCCTCCTGCTGCAAAAAGGCGTCGAGCGTTTCCAGCGCTCCGACATCTCTTATGCGCCGGCGATGGTGTTTGCCACTACGTTTTTCGTACGGCTGTTCTCCCACCTCGCGTCGGAGAATCTTAGCTGGTATACGCTGATGATGACCGGGGTAGGGGCGTTGTTAAGCCTGATTTTGACCCATATATTTTTGCAAGCGGTGCCTGTCTTTACGTTAACGCGTAAAAACTACAGTTTAAAAAACGAGGAGGTTATTTGTTTAATCATCTTGCTCGCTTCGGTGATGACGGGAACGGTCGGTTGGATTGCGGGCCCGATGACGCTGGAGCATGTGTTGTCGCGTTACCTGATTCTGCTGTTTGCGCTCGTCGGAGGAGCTCCGCTCGGAGCTTCGGTGGGTGTCGTGACCGGACTGATCCTCAGCTTGGCCAATTCCAGCGCAATCTACCAGATGAGCTTGCTTGCCTTCGCCGGCATGCTGGCCGGTCTATTGAAGGAAGGCAATAGAATGGCCGTTGCGTTCGGCATGCTGCTCGGCTCGTCGATCTTATCGGTGTATCTCGGAAACCAGGCCGATATTATGAGCTCGACCTGGGAGTCGGTGGCTGCCGTAGCTTTATTCCTTCTTACCCCCAAAGGCGTCATTCAAACCTTGGCCAAATATGTGCCGGGTACGCAGGAGAATCTCAAGTCGCAGCAGGATTACGCGAGGCGGGTGCGCGATGTGACGGCGCATCGCGTGGAGCAGTTCTCCGAAGTGTTCCGTCAGTTGTCCCGAAGCTTTAAACAAATTACCGTGGACACCCAGCCGATGCGCAAAGAAGAGGAGGTGGGCCACTTCATGAACTCCGTCGCGGAGAAGTCGTGCTCTGCCTGCTGGAAGCGGACGCAGTGCTGGGACGAACGTTTTTACCACACCTATAAATATATGACGGACATGATGACCGAGGTCGAGCTGCGCGAGACGATGACACGGAAGGATATTCAGCCGGGATGGAAGAAAATATGCGTCAAACCGGACCAGGTGCTCGAAGTGATGCTGCAGCAATACCATTTATATAAGAACGATCAGCATTGGAAGAAACAAATTCTCGACAGCCGTCAATTGGTAGCTGAACAGTTGTCCGGCGTCTCCCAGGTGATGGAGGACCTGGCGAAGGAAATCAAGCGGGAAGGCCAAGAGTTATTCATGCAAGAGGAGCAAATTCGAAGCGCTCTGGAAGAACTCGGGCTGGCCATTCACAGCATCGACATTATCAGCTTGGATGAGGGCAATGTCGAGATCGAAATCATCCATCAATACACGCGCGGGTTTGACGAGTGCCGTAAAATTATCGCGCCGCTGCTGTCGGAAATCGTGGGCGAGCATATCGCCGTGAAGAACGAGCAGGCGCTTGACCGGAAGGACGGGTACAGCACGGTGTTGTTCGGATCGGCGAAAGAGTACGAGGTGGAGACCGGAATTGCGGGGGCGGCCAAGGGGGGCGACCTCCTGTCCGGGGACAGCTTCAGCACGATCGAGCTGGGCAACGGAAAGTTCGCGGTAGCGCTCAGCGACGGGATGGGCAACGGAGAGCGAGCGCGGGCGGAGAGCAGCGCGGCGCTGTCGATCCTGCAGCAGCTGCTGCAATCCGGCATGGACGAGAAGCTCGCTATCAAATCGGTTAACTCTGTGTTGATGCTTCGTTCGTCCGATGAAGTGTTCGCGACGGTCGACGTTGCGCTGATCGATCAGTACAGCGCCAACACGACGTTTATGAAAATCGGTTCGACCCCCAGCTTCATTAAACGCGGCAGCGAGGTGTTTCCGGTGACCGCCAACAATTTGCCGGTCGGCATCTTGCAAGAGATCGACGTGGACTTGGTCAGCGTGCCGCTGAAACACGGCGATATTTTAATCATGATGACCGACGGGATCTACGATGCGCCGGGGCACGCGGTGAATAAGGAGCTCTGGATGAAACGGATGATCACCGAGATCGACGCCGATCATCCGCAGGAATTCGCGGACATCCTGCTCGAACGGGTCGTGCGTTACCATCATGGGGAGATTTATGACGACATGACGGTGGTGGTCGCGCGCGTCGATAAGTTCAGGCCGGAGTGGGCGACCTTCCGGACGCCGGGAATGGAGCGGATCGAACGTCCGAGGACGGTCAGTTAAGGAGTGGTACTATATCGAACTAAACCGCTGGAGCCTCGCTGCTCCAGCGGTTTTCTGCATATAAACCAGTTTAGAATTCTCTCGAATGGAAAAAATAAGAATAATAT
>NZ_BCPS01000016.1:0-21953 GCF_016586185.1 Paenibacillus sp. EPM92 | reverse complement strand
GGATCGACATGAAACAAATTATATTGATTACGGACGGCTGCTCGAATGTCGGCATAAGCCCGGTCATCGCCGCGGCCCATGCCAAGGCGGAAGGCATTGTCGTACATGTAGTCGGCATTGCGGACACCGGGGAGATCGGCGACCTCGGCGCCGTCGAGATTCATGAGATTGCCCAGGCCGGCGGGGGGATCAGCCGCTTGGTGAAACCGGCCCAATTGTCCCAAACCGTTCAGATGATGACGCGTAAAACGGTTGTGCAGACAGTTCAGCAAGCTGTCGGGGCTGAGCTGCGGAGCATCCTTGGACACGATAAGCTCGAAGCGCTGCCGCCGAACGAACGCTCCGAGGTTGTGCGCGTGATCGACGATTGGTCGGAGAAAGCCGATCTGAAAGTCGCACTGCTGATCGACGCGAGCGCGAGCATGAAGCCGAAGCTGCAGGCGGTGAAAGAGGCGATTTACGATTTGCAGCTCAGCCTGCAGTCGCGGGCCGGCGAAAGTTTGTTATCCGTCTTTCACTTCCCGGCGAATCTATCAGGCGACCAAGAGGTCGAAATGGACCTCGGTTGGACGCGCGATCTTGCAAATTTGAACAGGTTGTTCTATAAATTAAACATGAGGGGAACGACGCCCACAGGGCCCGCCTTATTAAAAGTCGTTCATTTTGTAGCCGGGAATACCGGGGATACACAGTATGGGTACGAGACCAAGTCGGAGGTACACGACATCACCGGTCTTGGAAGATCGCGTGAGGAAGGGATCTGGAGTGACTACATCGTTTGAACCCTCATTTGCGGCGGGAACCGTTATACAAGGCAAGTGGAACAAGAACCAGTATCAAGTCGAACGCTTGCTCGGAGAAGGCGCCAACGGCAAGGTGTATTTGGTTCGCCGCGGCAAAAAGCAGTTCGCCCTAAAGATGGGCTTCGATTCATTGGATCATCAATCCGAAGTGAATGCGTTACAAGCGTTGTCGAAATCTGCCTCTTCGTTTCAACAGCTTTGGCTGGAAGCGGACGATTTCTGCTGGAGCGGAGTCGATTATCCGTTCAGCGTGATGCGATATATTAAAGGAAAATCGTTAAACGATTTTATTCGCGATAAAGGGATTGAGTGGATTTATTTGATCGGTCTCAATCTGCTGCGCAAGCTGACCGAATTACATGCAGGCGGTTACGTGTTCGGCGACTTGAAGCCGGAGAACATGCTCATAACGGAATACGGTGACGTCGAGTTAATCGACTTTGGAGGCGTCACGGCCAAAGGGCGTGCCGTCAAACAGTTTACGGAGGTATTTGACCGCGGGTATTGGGGCGGCGGTTCCCGGGTGGCAAGCGAAGCCTATGATTTGTTCTCGTTCGCTGCGTTAATGCTGGGTGTGGCCGACCGCGAGCGTACGTTTGCGAGAGCGGCTTCCATGCTTCCGCAGAACCGCACCGTAGACATGCTGCTCGACCTGCTGAAGGCGAACAAGTCGCTTGCTTCCGTGGAGCCGATTTTGCGCAAGGCGCTGACCGGACGATACGAAACGTCTAAGCAGGCGCTTGCGGATTGGCGGGCCAAAAGCATGCTCGCTGCGCGGCCGGTCACCAAGCGGAATAAGCACGGCGCATGGATTAAAGCTTGCTTTGCCGCATCCTTGATGTTGTTCGCGGCAGCCGTCTATTTTTCGCTGCATTGAGTCATGCCCAAGGAGAGAAGGAAGGAAATTCAGTATGGATGCAGCTTGGTCGTTAATGTCCACGGTGGAGCGATTCATTGATGAAGAGTCGCTTCTTGAAGCGGGGGACGGAGTAGTGGTAGCGGTATCGGGCGGTCCCGATTCCGTGGCGCTGCTGCATCTCCTTTTTGCGTTATCCGAACGCCATCGTTGGCGGTTATCGGTGGCCCATGTCAATCATGGGTTTCGAGGACGGGAGGCGGACGAAGAAGCGGAGTTCGTGAGAGAGCTGGCCGCTTCGTTACGGCTGCCTTTTTACTTGAAGGTGCTGGACATGCCCGGCTATTTGGCGGGAACGAAGGCGAATGCGCAAGCCGCTGCCAGAGCGCTCCGCTATGCTTTCCTGCGCGAGGCTGCGCATGAAGCGGGGGCAGGGCGGATCGCATTGGCCCATCACGCCGACGATCAGGCCGAGACGGTGCTTATGCGTCTGCTTCGCGGTACGGGCCCTTCCGGCTTGGCGGGTATTCCGCTGCGGAGATCCGAGACGGAAGATTTGGAACTTGTTCGGCCCTTGTTACGTATATATAAGGCCGAGCTTATTCGGTACTGCGAGCAGCGCGGGTTAACCTTCAGAACGGACAGCAGCAACCTGGAGACGAAGTATTTCCGTAATCAAATCCGATTGGAGGTACTGCCGTATCTTTCGCGTTACCAGGATCGGCTGCCCGAGTCGTTAAACCGTCTGGCGATATTGGCGGCGGAAGAGGACGACTTGCTCACGCAGCAAACGAGAGCGCTTTTCGAACAATTTGTGAACGCAGAAAACGGTTCCGTTGCTTGGTCGGCCCAATGGTTTGGCGGGGTTCACGTCGCTTTACAAAGGCGGTTGATTAAACTAATATTAAGTTATCTTGCGCTGGACCCGGATTCCGTCGATTATCATCAGATCGAACAACTACGGAACGCCGTCCTTCAGACGAAGGCCGGAAGCGTTCGCATGGATGTCGATTCCCGTCTCACGTTTCGCAGGGAATATGATCGTGTCATGATACATAGGATGGTGTTACCACCCCCCCCGTACGCTTACCATGTAAGCGAGGGACAGACCGAGTTATTCATACCCGAAACCGGCGCGCGGATGGTGTTTCGCTGGCTGGAGCCGGATGACCCGATGCCGTCAGTCCTGGGCGTCCGCGAAGCGGTGTTCGACGTTATGGACATGTCCTTTCCTTTATCGGTTCGAAGCCGCCAAACCGGTGACCGGATGTCGCCGCTTGGGTTAAACGGTTCGAAAAAAGTGAAAGATATGTTCATCGATGCGAAAGTACCGCCTTACCTGCGGGAGCGTACACCGGTTGTGACCGATGCCGAAGGACGAATTCTGTGGCTGCCGGGCGTGAGAAGATCGGCGCAGGCTTTAGTCCGCGAGGACGGCAGGCGCAAGCTGCATATCGAATGGCAATGCGATTTTAACTAACAGTAGGAGGACCTCTCTTGCAAAACGACGTTCAAGAAATCCTGTACAGCGAGCAACAAATTCAAGACAAAGTGAAGGAAATGGGAGAGATTATCAGTCGAGATTTTGAAGGCCGGAATCCGCTCGTCATTTGCGTGCTGAAAGGTGCGTTTATTTTCATGTCGGATCTGGTTAAAAATATTACGATCCCTCTCGAAATCGATTTTATGGCCGTATCCAGTTATGGACATTCCACCAAATCGTCGGGAGTCGTCAAGATTATTAAAGACCTGGATATCTCCGTCGAAGGCCGCCACGTACTCATCGTTGAAGACATCATCGACAGCGGCTTGACGCTTAGCTACTTGATCGACGTGCTGGAACGGCGCAATGCGCTTTCGATCACCATCGCGGCACTTTTTGACAAGCCTGCGCGTAGAACGGCCGATTTGGACGCAGACTATAAAGGCTTTGTCATCCCTGATGCATTCGTTGTCGGATACGGCCTCGATTATGCGGAGAAGTACCGCAATTTGCCTTATGTCGGCATTTTAAAGCCCGAGATTTACTCCACGTAGCATTTCTTGAGATGCCGAGACTTGCTGTGGTACAATATACAAAGTTGCCGTTTGTTGAGAGGAGGTAGGGGATGAATCGCATTATACGTAATACAGGCTTTTATCTGCTCATCTTTTTGGTCACCGTTGGAATCGTCCATTTCATCAGCACCCAGAACGATCAGAAATCCGTAGTCAGCTATGGCGAACTCCGACAACATTTGATGAACAAGAACGTCGAATCGATCATCGTCAAGTATGATGCTCAGACGTATTTGGTCAGGGGGAAGCTAAAGAACGCGGATACGCCGGAAAAGAAAAATTTCGAAGCCCGGGCGCCGTATGAAGAGAGCAGCGGAAACATCTTCCGCTTGATCGAGCAAAGCGACATTCCCGCAAGTAACGTATTTATCGAGAAGATGGAAGGGGACAACGTATGGATTAGTTTCCTCACCTCCATTATTCCGTTTGTCATCATCTTCATCTTGTTCTTTTTCCTTCTGAATCAAGCCCAGGGCGGCGGCGGTAAGGTGATGAACTTCGGGAAGAGCCGGGCAAGACTTTACAACGAAGAGAAGAAACGCGTCACCTTCGAAGACGTGGCCGGAGCCGATGAAGAGAAGCAAGAACTGGTGGAAGTCGTAGAGTTTTTGAAAGACCCGCGCAAGTTTGCGGCTGTAGGGGCGCGTATTCCGAAAGGGGTGCTGCTCGTAGGCCCTCCGGGTACGGGTAAGACGTTGCTCGCCAGAGCGGTGGCTGGCGAAGCCGGCGTTCCGTTCTTCAGCATCAGCGGTTCCGACTTCGTCGAAATGTTCGTCGGTGTCGGTGCGTCCCGGGTGCGCGATTTGTTCGAGAACGCCAAAAAGAATGCGCCTTGTATCATATTTATAGACGAAATCGATGCGGTTGGTCGTCAGCGCGGCGCCGGTCTCGGCGGCGGTCATGACGAGAGGGAACAAACCTTGAACCAATTGCTCGTAGAGATGGACGGATTCGGAGCGAACGAAGGCATTATCATCGTTGCCGCTACCAACCGTGCGGACATCCTGGACCCTGCGCTGCTTCGTCCGGGACGCTTCGACCGTCAAATCACGGTTGACCGTCCGGATGTGAAGGGCCGCGAAGCGGTGCTGAAGGTACACGCGCGCAACAAGCCTTTGGCCAAGGATGTGAAGCTGGATCAGCTGGCTCGTTACACAACCGGCTTCTCCGGCGCGGACTTGGAGAACCTGTTGAACGAATCTGCGCTCATTGCGGCCCGCCGCAATCGCAAAGACATCTCCATGGATGAGATCGACGAAGCTTTTGACCGCGTTGTTGTCGGTACGCAGAAGAAGAGCCGCATCATCAGCGAACGCGAGAAGCGGATGGTCGCTTTCCACGAAGCGGGTCATACGATCGTCGGGATTCACGCCGAGCATGCCGATGTGGTGCACAAAGTTACGATCATCCCGCGCGGACGCGCGGGCGGGTACGTGATGATGCTGCCTAAAGAAGGCGAAGACAAGATGATGCAGACGAAGAACGAGCTGCTCGACAAAGTGACCGGCTTGTTGGCCGGACGCGTTTCCGAGGAGTTGTTCATCGGCGAAATCGGAACCGGCGCGTACAGCGACTTCCAGCGCGCTACAGGCATCGTTCGTCGGATGATAACCGAGTTCGGGATGAGCGATAAGCTTGGACCGATGCAGTTCGGTACGACGCAGGGCCAGGTGTTCCTCGGCCGCGATATCGGGCATGAACAGAACTATAGCGATGCGATCGCTTATGAGATCGATCAAGAAATGCAGTCGATCATTCGCGCTTGTTACGAACGTGCCAAACAGATTCTCACCAAATACAGCGACCAAGTTCGTTTGATCGCCGAGACGTTGATCGAGAAAGAAACGCTCGAGAAAGATCAAATTAAAGAACTGATCGACAGCGGCAAATTGGGTGCGGTTCCTGATGAGGAGCCGGCGCTTGACGGCAAGAACGATGATGTCAAAGTGAACATCCAAAGCCAAGACCAAGCTGCGGACTCCAATAAGCTCGATATCGAGAAGAAAAGCTCGGATGACGAGCAGGATCAATAATATCACGCGAACCGGTGCCGAAAGGTGCCGGTTTTTCCTTTTTGTATCAGGCAAAAAGCGTTGATAAGCGAGAAACTGGCCGTGAGGGATAAGCAGTTGTACAGGCGATGTGTCCGAAGCGTATATTTGTTTCTTTTTGTAGGTATTTAAACATTGACATGGCGGGGCCCCCGCGTGTAAATTAGGTGTAAATCTTTATTATCTTTGTGAACATTTTCACCATCTATTTCGGGGTCTTTACATTCGAGAGGAAAGCAAAGGAAGGTGTGTTATGGAAGCACTGGCACTGGAGCGCAAAGCCGAGCAGCAGCGCGAGCTGAAAGAACGGATCGCTCAATTAAAGAAAGAGCGTAACGCCATTATACTTGCCCATTATTATCAGCGGGATGAAATTCAAGAAGTAGCCGATTTCCGCGGGGATTCGTTCCTTCTTGCACAAAAAGCCGCATCGACGGATGCCGATGTCATCGTATTTTGCGGTGTACACTTTATGGGAGAAAGCGCTAAGATTTTGGCTCCGGGCAAGACGGTTATTATTCCCGATGAGCGCGCCGGTTGTCCGATGGCCGATATGGTCAATGTTGACGGGCTTCGCGCCTTGAAGAAACAGCATCCGAATGCCAAGGTCGTCGCGTACATCAATACATCGGCCGAAGTGAAGTCCGAAACGGACATTTGCTGTACGTCGGCTAACGCCATCAAAGTCATAAACTCGGTAGATTCCGATGAAATCATCTGGGTACCGGATAAGAATCTGGGTGACTACGTATCCAAGTTCACGGACAAGAAAATGATCATCTGGGAAGGCTACTGCAACACTCACGATATGCTGACCGTTAAAGACGTTGAGGAGATGAAAGCTCTGCACCCGAACGCCCAATTCGTGGTTCATCCCGAATGCCGTCCGGAGGTTGTCAAAATGGGCGATTTCGTCGGCAGCACGACGGCCATTATCAAGTACTGCAAGGAATCCGATTGCCAGGAATTTATCGTCGGCACAGAAGACGGCACCGGGTATCAGCTGCGCCTTGACAGCCCGCATAAGCAATTTCATTTTGCCACCAAATACTTGGTTTGTCCGAATATGAAAGTGAATAATTTGAAGAAAGTGGTTAAATGTTTGGAGACGAACAGTCCCCAAGTATACGTACCGCAAGACGTGGCCGATAAGGCCCGTGCATCCTTGGAGCGCATGCTGCAGGTCAAGTAGCATGCGCTACTTCTCTTGTTAGGAAGGTGGAGGCTCATGATCCCCCGTTATATGGTCAATTTCGATTTGCAGCAGCTTCCTACCGTATATACTGACGTGATCGTGATCGGCGCTGGCATCGCCGGTCTTTTTACCGCGCTTAGAAGCGCCGAAACGCATAAAGTGCTGATGGTCACGAAAAAATCGCTGCTGGACAGCAACACACGTTACGCACAGGGAGGCATCGCCGCGGTTATTTCCGATGAGGATTCTCCGGCTTATCATCGGCAAGACACGCTAATTGCCGGAGCGGGCTTATGTTCCTCTTCGGCTGTGGACGTTCTCGTACACGAAGGCCCTGCCGGGGTGAAAGATTTGATCCGGATGGGCACAGAGTTTGATATGGAGGACGGCCGGTACGCCCTTACGAAAGAAGGTGCACACAGCCAGCGGCGTATTTTGCATGCGCAAGGAGATGCGACGGGCGCGGAGATCGTACGCGCGTTGTCCGAACGGACCAAGCAGGACCCGAATATTGAAATTTGGGACGATCATTTTGTGATCGATCTCATTACGCAGGACGGCGAATGCTTCGGGGCTCTCGTACAGAAGCCTGACGGGCAGAAAGTATTCATACGCGCTAACGCCACGGTGTTGTGCAGCGGCGGAGCGGGGCAGTTGTTCCGTTATACGACCAACCCGGACATTGCGACCGGGGACGGCATCGCCATCGCTTACCGGGCCGGAGCTAACATACGCGATGTGGAGTTTATTCAATTTCATCCGACGGCCCTTTGTTATCCGGGCGCCCCGCGTTTCCTGATCTCGGAAGCGGTACGGGGCGAGGGAGCGGTTCTCCGCAACATCAATGGAGAACGCTTCATGGATCGTTACCACCCTCAACTGGAGCTGGCGCCCCGGGATATCGTCGCGCGTGCGATCGTCAGCGAAATGGAGCTGACGAAGTCGACCTTCGTTTACATTGACTTTACGCACGAATCCGAGGAGACGGTTAAATACCGTTTTCCTACGATCTATGAAACTTGTTTGACCTTCGGCCTGGATTTATCCTCTGACTGGATTCCGGTCGCCCCGGCCGCCCATTACATGATGGGGGGCGTGGAGACGGATTTGCACGGCGAAACGACGGTGAAACGGCTGTTTGCCTGCGGCGAAGTCACGTCGACCGGCGTGCACGGAGCCAATCGGCTGGCCAGCAATTCGTTGTCCGAGGCGATCGTGTTCGGACGCCGGATTGTGGAGCGTATCCGCGAGCTGGATAAGATAACGGAAACACCAGTGCTTAGCGAGCGGGGGCGTGCTACGGGGCAAGCCATTCAACCGGTCGTGGAGAAGAAGCTGAAGCTGCAGAAGCTGATGCTGCGTTACGCCGGCTTGAAACGCAATGGCAAAGGACTGGCCAAAGGGTATGAAGAATTGAAGCGGCATCTGGCTATTTTCGACAACTCCTTAGCCAAACGGGAGGAGTATGAGTTCGCGAATCTGCTTATTTGTGCACTTCTGACGACACAAGCCGCCCTGATTAGGGAGGAAAGCCGCGGGGGACACTACAGAGAAGATTTTCCCGAACGCGATGACTTGCTGTGGCGTAAACATACGGTATTCAACCGGGTGAATGGAACGACGGAAGGACGGATTGACGATGTTTGAGTTGAATCGGACGGCTTTGGAACATAACCTAAAAACCTGGCTGGAAGAAGATATCGGGATGGGGGACGTCACGACGATGACGACGATTCCGGAAGCTTCGGAATCGAAAGGAATCATTCATGTCAAGGACACGGGCATCGTCGCCGGACTGCCGGTTGCGAAGGCGGTTTTCGCCGTCGTAGACCCCGCCTTGAGATTCAAGGCTCTGGCTGGCGAAGGACAAGCTGTCAGCCATGGAACGGTGCTGGCCGAGATTGAGGGCAGCACGCGCAGCATTTTGCTTGGAGAACGGCTGGCATTGAATTTATTGCAGCGGATGTCGGGCATTGCGACGCGCACGCGGCAGTTTGTCGATCGATTGGAGGGGCTCCCGACCCGGCTTGTCGATACGCGCAAAACGACGCCGGGCCATCGGATGCTGGAGAAGTACGCCGTGCGTGTGGGCGGCGGCCATAATCACCGGTATGGCTTATATGATGCGGTCATGATCAAAGATAATCATATTAAAGGCGCCGGAGGGATCGCTCAAGCCATTAAAAGCGCGCGAGCCAACATTCCGCACACGATGAAGATTGAAGTCGAGGTCGAGAGCTTCGAACAGCTGGAGGAAGCGCTCGCAGCCGGTCCGGACCTCATCATGCTCGACAACATGGAGCCCGGGCAAATGGAGCAAGCGGTGCGGCGCATTAAAAATCAGGCCCCGCATATCATGGTAGAAGCGTCGGGCAGCGTCAGCCTTGACAGCGTGCGCCTCATTGCGGAAACCGGCGTTGACGTTATTTCCGTCGGCCGATTGACCTACTCGGTGCAAGCGCTCGACATCAGCTTGGATTTGAACGAACAGAAGGGGCAGAAGGAGGAGCGCGCATGATTTTAGTAGTGGACGTGGGGAATACCAATATCGTGCTTGGTATTTACGAAGAGAAGCAGCTGCTGCATCACTGGCGGTTGAGCACGAATCGTTCGACCACTGCAGACGAATACGGGATCATGATGTACAATTTGTTCCAGCATGCGGGCATCGAATTGGACCAGGTTGAGGGGGTTATCATCTCTTCCGTAGTGCCGCCGCTGATGTTTGTACTCGAGCATTTATGTTTAAAATATTTAAAGAAAACGCCGCTTGTCGTCGGTCCCGGCATCAAAACCGGACTGAACATTCGTTATGAAAATCCGAAAGAAGTGGGTGCCGACCGCATCGTGAACGCGGTGGCAGCGATCGACTTGTACGGTCCTCCCTGTATCGTTGTGGATTTCGGTACGGCGACGACGTTTGATTATATCGACGAATCCGGGCAATATATCGGGGGGGCGGTCGCTCCGGGCATCGGCATTTCGACGGAAGCGCTGTACCAGCGCGCCGCCAAGCTCCCTCGCATCGAGCTTGTAAAGCCCAAAAACGTGGTCGGGCGCAACACCGTCAATTCCATGCAGGCCGGCATCATTTACGGTTTTGCCGGTCAAGTGGACGGCATTGTCGACCGGATCAAGCAGGAATCGGGCAAGGATCCCCGCGTTATTGCGACCGGAGGTCTGGCCGAATTGATCGCAAGCGAATCGCGTACCATCGAGCTGGTCAACCCGCTGTTAACCTTACAGGGGCTTCAACTGATTTATGAAAGGAATATGTGATCCTATGCAAGAAGATTATTTGATCCGAGGAACGGCGTTCGGCGGCAAGGTGCGCGCATTTGCCGTTCGGACCAAGCATATCGTGGAAGAGCTCCGGGTCAGACACCAGACGACTCCGACCGCAACGGCGGCTTTGGGGCGAACGGTGACGGCCGCGCTTATGATGGGGACCATGCTGAAGGGCGAAGAGAAGCTGACGGTTCAAGTCAAAGGCGGCGGTCCGATCGGCCAAATCGTAGCGGATGCGAACGCCAAGGGAGAAGTGCGGGGCTACGTGGATAACCCGGCGGTCGACTTGCCGCTGAATGCGATCGGCAAGCTGGATGTGGCCGGTGCGGTCGGCACCGACGGTTTTTTGTATATCACCAAGGATTTAGGCTTAAAGGAGCCTTACCGGGGAAGCATTCCGATAATTTCCGGTGAACTCGCCGAAGATTTCACCTATTATTTCGCGCAATCCGAGCAGACGCCGTCGGCCGTAGCGCTTGGCGTGCTGGTCGATGTTGATTATACCGTGAAGACTGCAGGAGGGTTCATCATCCAGCTGCTTCCCGGCCTGGACGGTCAAGAGATCGCCCAGCTGGAGAAACAGCTCGGGGAGCTGCCACCAATTACGAAGCTGCTCGATCAAGGCGAGAGCTTGGAGTCGATTTTGAAGACGCTGCTGCCCGATGTGGAAGTGTTGGAACGTCGGGACGATATCAAGTTCCAATGCAAATGTTCGCGAGAGCGTGTGGAGCAAACCTTGATCAGTCTGGGACGTTCCGAGCTGGAGCAACTGCTGGCTGAGGACGGGCAAGCAGAGGTGTCTTGTCACTTTTGCAATGAAACCTATAGGTTCAACGGGAGCGAATTAAGCGAACTGATTGAATCTATCTAAGAGGCGATGAGGGGCGGAAGAGGTCTGTCCGAAGATAGAAGTGACCATTCGAGGGGATAGGACATGCGAAACGTTAAGGTTTTATGGGGAATGATCGCTGTGTTGCTGATCGCTGTGGGCATCCTTTCCTCCGTATTAACGGCCCGTTCCTTCCTTCAGCCCGCTGCGGATCCCATACTCGAACCACCGTCGAAGGCCGATCATGAGCTAACGATTGCCAGCATCGGAGATAAAGATATTACGCTGCGAGATTTGGAACAACAATTGCTTCAGAAACACGGCAAAGAGACGCTCGAACAAATGATTGACCATGAGGTCATTCGCAGGGAAGCGGAAACGCTAGGCATTCAGGTTAGCGAGTCTGAAATCAAGCGGGAACTAGAACGGATGCAGCAAGGCTACGAAAGCGAGAATGAATTTTATCAAGCGATGGAAGAACAGCTTGGATTGACGCGTGAGCAATTGAATGAGGACGTCCGTCACAAGCTTTATACGGAAAAGATTTCGATTCAAGGCATCGCCATCGACGACGCCGACGTGGATGATTATATCGCAAGTCATCCCGACGAATTTAAGGCGACCGTTCTGCTTCGGTTGGAGCAGATCGTGACAGCGAGCAAGGAACAGGCGCAGCGTGCGTTGAATGATTTGGCCAAAGGGACGGAGTTTGCCAAGGTCGCCAAGGAGCGTTCCCTCGACGATGCGACGCGAGGGAGCGGCGGCGATCTCGGATGGTTTGAGGAGGACGATCCGTTCGTGCCGGCTCCTATTATGAAAGCTGCCAAGTCGCTCCAGACAGGGCAAATTTCGAAACCGGTAGAAGTCGAAGGACAATTCGTGATCGTTCGGGTCAAAGAGCGTAAAGTGCAGTCCAAAGGCAGCCCGGAAGCGATACGCGAGCAAGTTCGCAAGGAATTGGCGCTGCGGGAAGCGCCGCCTTTGAAGGAAACGATGCAGCGCTTGCGGGAAAAGTGGAACGTCAAGGTGAGCGGAACGTATTGAGCCATGCCATGTAATTTTCATATTGACAACCTTGGCGGGGGTTGATAATATGAAAATATAATACCTAGCAAAACACTCGGATATTTTGAGCCGCTCTTGAGGAGGAGAATTCGCAAATGGCAAGATTAGTTCAAAGCGTTACGGATTTGATTGGGGATACGCCGCTTGTCAAATTGAACCGTGTCGTGCCGGAGGGCAGTGCGGAAATTTATGTTAAGCTGGAGTACCAGAACCCGGGTGCTAGCGTGAAAGACCGTATTGCGATCAGCATGATCGAGGTGGCTGAGCAAGAAGGCCGCATCAAGCCGGGCGACACGATCGTCGAGCCTACCAGCGGTAACACGGGTATCGGGCTTGCTCTGGTAGCTGCAGCGAAAGGTTATAAAGCGATTCTGGTTATGCCGGAAACGATGTCCATCGAGCGCCGCAACCTGCTTCGTGCTTACGGTGCACAGCTCGTTCTGACGCCGGGGGCCGAAGGTATGAAAGGCGCGATCAAGCGCGCTGAAGAAATTCAAGCTGAGAATCCGTCCTACTTCATGCCTCAGCAGTTTAAAAACCAAGCGAACGTGAAAATTCACCGCGAGACAACCGGTCCGGAAATCGTCGAAGCGATCAAAGCCCACGACGGCAAGCTGGATGCGTTCATCTCCGGCATCGGCACGGGCGGTACGATCACAGGCGCCGGCAGCGTGCTGAAAGAAAACTTCCCGGGCATCAAAATTTATGCGGTAGAACCGGCAGCATCTCCAGTGCTTTCCGGCGGTAAACCAGGTCCTCATAAAATCCAAGGAATCGGAGCCGGTTTTGTGCCGGATATTCTGAACACCTCCGTTTACGATGGCGTCATTCAAGTGGAGAACGAAGATGCGTTCGAGACGTCCCGCCGTGTAGCCAAAGAAGAAGGGATCCTTGGCGGTATTTCTTCCGGCGCAGCGATCTATGCCGCTCTGAAAGTGGCGAAAGAACTGGGCGCAGGCAAACGTGTCGTAGCCATCGTTCCGAGCAACGGCGAACGTTACTTGTCCACGCCTTTGTATCAATTTGAAGATTAGTCTTTACGCTTAACCCGAGCCCGCTCCTCACGAGCGGGCTCTTCCTGTTGATGGGAGCGAAGGCCCTCTTTTTTTCACAGCGGTTTTCAAGTATACTAATCCCAATATCACAATCGGAACGAACGGTAAAGGCGGAATGGCGGATGATTCTGACATCTTATGAGGCTTGGAAGGCTTGGGCGAAAGATTATTCGGTGCTGCCTTACGTGCGAAGCTACCCCATACAGGAACCAACGGTCATCTCCTGGGCCCCGGCGTGGCAGGCGGCTGAGCCTGGATCCTTCGTGCTGGAAAGCGGAAAGGGCGGACGTTATACGTTCCTCGGACTGAAGCCCGTATCCGAAATTCGGGGAACCGGCCTGGAAGCGACAGTGCTCGAGCGAGGGAAGGAGCCGCTTCGCCTGCATGGCAACCCGCTTGCGCTGGTCAAACGTTGGATGGCTCCGTTCCGTGGGCCTGCAGTCGATGGGGCGCCGAAATGGATTGGCGGGTGCGTCGGCTTCTGGGGCTATGACGTGGTGCGTACAATCGAGCGGCTGCCCGATCGGGCGGCGGCCGATTTGCCGGTCCCGGATTATGCGTTCGTGCGGATGGACGAGCTGTGGATTATCGATCAACAGGAAAGCAAGCTCTATTGCGCTTATAACGTCCACTGTCCACGGGAACGGCAGGAAGACGAATCGTGGCTGAAGGCGCGCTATGACGAAGCTTCGCGAGCGGTGGATGCGATGAAAGCGCAATGGGACCGTATCGACGCAAGTCGGCATCAACCCGAAATCGCGCTTGAGTTGGACAGGAAGCGCCGCAGCATAGAGGAGGACCGGCTGGAAATCGACCTTGAGGCCATGCAGGGCGTAACGCCCGACTTCTCGCGGGAAGCGTTCATGGCGGCGGTCGACCGCATTCGCGATTATATCGGAGCGGGCGATGTCTTCCAGGTCAACTTGTCCTTGCGTCAACATCAACTGCTCAGGTCGTCGCCGGACGATATTTACGAGTGGCTGCGGGCGGTTAACCCGTCTCCCTACATGGGGCTGCTGCGTTTCTCCGACTTTCAGCTCGTTTCGGGTTCGCCCGAGCTGCTTGTACAGCTGGAGCGGGGCGTCGTCCGCACGCGGCCGATCGCGGGCACGCGCCCGCGGGGGGCGAATGCGGATGAAGACCGCCGCCTGGCGGGCGAGCTGATCGATAATGAGAAGGAGCGGGCCGAGCACATTATGCTCGTCGATCTAGAGCGCAACGACCTCGGCCGCATCTCCGCATATGGAACCGTTCGAGTCAGCGACTTCATGGTCATTGAATATTACTCTCATGTGATGCACATCGTCTCGGAGGTGGAGGGGCGGCTTGCTCCCGGAAAAGATGCTTTTGACGTCATCGGCGCTGCATTTCCCGGAGGAACGATAACGGGCGCGCCGAAGATTCGCACGATGGAAATCATCGAGGAGCTCGAGCCGGTGCGGCGCGGACCGTATACGGGTTCCATGGGTTGGATTGACTATAACGGCGATATGGAATTTAATATAATTATCCGCACGTTGGTCGCAGCCGGCGGCATAGGTTACGTACAGGCCGGCGCAGGAATCGTAATCGACTCGCAGCCGGAACGGGAATATACGGAAGCTATGAACAAAGCCAAAGCGATGTGGAAGGCCATCCAATACAGTGAGCGGAGCCAATGTGCCGCAGGAGGTAAAGAGCGATGATTTTAGTAATCGACAACTACGATTCGTTTACGTATAACTTGGTACAGTACCTCGGCGAGCTCGGACAGGACATCGTCGTTCGCCGTAACGACGAGATCGATCTTGCGGGCATCGAAGCGCTGAAGCCGGATCATATCCTTATTTCCCCGGGTCCTTGCACGCCGAACGAAGCGGGGATCAGCTTGTCGCTGATCGATCATTTTAAGGGGAAAATTCCGATCTTGGGCGTATGTCTCGGTCACCAGTCGATCGGACAAATTTTCGGAGGGGACGTCATTCGCGCCGAGCGGTTGATGCACGGCAAGACATCCCAGATTATTCATGACGGCCGCACGTTATTTAAAGGCCTTCCTTCGCCTTTTACCGCGACCCGGTATCATTCATTGATCGTCAAGAAAGAAACGCTGCCGGATTGCCTGGAGATCAGCGCGGAGACGGCCGAAGGCGAAATTATGGGGCTGCGGCATAAGGAATACCCGATTGAGGGTGTGCAGTTCCATCCGGAATCCATCATTACGGATTATGGGCACCAAATTTTGCGGAATTTCCTGCAGGAGACGGTTGTGAACCGGGCATGATCATGGACTGGAACGGTAGCCTGATCGAAGAAAGTCAAGCCGTGGTCTCGGTATACGACCACGGCTTTCTTTACGGCATGGGTTTATTCGAGACGTTTCGGACCTACGAAGGCCGGCCATTTTTGCTGGATTGGCACTTGGAGCGGCTTCAGGAAGGCTGCGACGAGCTCGACATCCGCTACAAGCCGGACAGGGCTGCGCTCGAGCGGCGTATCGACGCGCTGCTCCGCAGCAACGGACTGCACGATGCCTATTTTCGTTTGACGGTAACGGCCGGGCCTGAAGCGCTAGGTCTGCCGGCCGTCGCTTATGAGAAGCCGAACGAGGTTATATACGTAAAGCCGCTGCCGCCCGTTGATCCGGCGCTGCACCGGGAGGGCAAAGCGCTGCAGCGCCTTGTCTTGCGGCGAAATACGCCGGAGGGCGCCGTTCGCTTGAAATCTCTGCATTACATGAATAACCTGCTGGCGAAGAAAGAAATGCGCCGTTACCCGTGGGCAGCGGGAGCCGAGGGACTGTTCCTCGATGGACAAGGCCACCTGTGCGAGGGCTTAGTGAGCAATCTTTTCTTTGCCCGGGGAAGCCGGCTGTATACGCCTTCGGTCGATACGGGCTTGCTCCCGGGGATAACGCGCCGTTTTATCCTTACCTCTGCGCATGAGCTGGGGATCGATGTCGTAGAAGGCCGATTCGGCTGGGAGCAGCTGGCGGAAGCGGACGAAGCGTTCATGACGAATTCGATCCAGGAGATTGTTCCGGTGACGAAGCTGTACGAAGAAACAGGCGATTGTCTCAAACTTGGCAGCGGCCGCGTCGGGCCGGTTACCGAACGGCTGCAGCGCCATTATCGGAATAGCATAAATAGGGTTGTTTCAGAAGGGAGAGAGTGGGTAAATGAATAAAACGAAAACCATTGCTTCCGGCGCCGTCCGGCTTGATTACGGAGTCCGCACGCTTGTCATGGGCATTCTGAACGTGACGCCGGATTCTTTCTCCGACGGCGGTGCGTATATCGAACCGGAAGCGGCGGTTGCCCGCGCCAGGCAGATGATTGCCGAAGGCGCCGATATCCTTGATATTGGCGGCGAGTCTACACGTCCGGGCTTTGCGCCGGTAAGCGCCGAGGAGGAGCAGCGCCGGGTGCTGCCGGTCATTCGTGCCATCCGCGAAGCGGGCATTGGGGCGCCCATCTCCATCGATACCTACAAGGCCGAGACCGCAAGGAAGGCGATGCTGGCCGGTGCGTCGATGCTGAACGATATATGGGGCTTGCAGAGGGACGCGGAGATGGCCAAGGTGGCGGTAGAGTTTGACTGCCCGATTGTGCTGATGCATAATCGCAAGGAAGCGGTGTATGCTAATTTTATGCATGACGTGCTGGCTGATTTACAGGAAACGATCCGCCGGGCCCAGGCTGCGGGCATTCGGGACGAGCAGATCATCCTTGACCCGGGCATCGGCTTCGCCAAATCGTACGAACAGAATCTCCAGCTGATGAATGAGCTGCATCGCATTCGGGCTCTCGGTTACCCGGTTCTGCTCGGCACCTCCCGCAAAAGCATGATTCGGTTGACGCTGAACCTCCCTGCGGACGACGTCGTCGAAGGGACCGCGGCAACGGTTGCGCTGGGCATCGCGCAAGGCTGCGGAATCGTACGCGTGCACGACGTGAAGGCGATGCGCCGCGTTGCCGACATGACGGACGCTATCGTACGGCACAAGGTTGAAACATAAACGGGGAGGAGGCGCGTTCCTTTTGGATAAAATCATCATGAAAGGGATGGCCTTTTATGGCTATCACGGCGTGTACGCGGAAGAGAACAAGCTGGGTGCGCGGTACTATGTCGATGCGGAGCTGCACATGCCGTTAGACAAGCCCGGTCATTCAGACGCTCTTGAGGACACGGTCAATTATGCCGAAGTTCATGAGCTCGTTAAAGCCATTGTCGAACAGAAAACGTTCAAACTGATTGAAGCGCTTGCGGAACATATTGCATCCGAGGTGCTTCGAACTTATACTGGTATACATGCAATTACAGTTCGGGTGACGAAACCCCACCCGCCGGTAGCTATTCTTTTTGACGGCGTTACGGCGGAGATTCACAGAAAGCGGGCATAACGCATGAACGAAACGGACGCGCACACGCGCGAGCCGCAGGAACTCGCCTATCTCGGTCTCGGCTCCAACATCGGGGATCGGGAACATTACTTGCTGGAGGCAGTTCGCCTGCTTACGGAACATCCGCAGATCGTCGCCGCCGGATGTTCCGGTTTGTACGAAACCGAACCTGTCGGATATGTAGAGCAGGAGGCTTTCTTGAACATGGTCGTCGCTGTCAGCACAACGTTAAGCCCGGAAGCTTTGTTCCATGAGATGCTGCGGGTGGAGCACGAGCTTGGCCGCAAGCGGGAGATTCGCTGGGGGCCGCGGACGATCGATTTGGATTTACTGCTTTTTGGAGACCGGGTACAGAATCGGCCGGATTTGATTTTACCTCACCCCCGGATGATGGAGCGGGCATTTGTACTGGTGCCCCTTGTCGATGTGATGACGCAACGGGAACCGCTTCGAGCCGAGTCGTTTCGCGAACGGCTCGAAGCGGTGGAAGGAAAGGAAGGCGTTTTATTATGGAAAAAAACATGCTAGCCCAGCGCATCCGCGCTTTTCGTAAATTGAAAGGCTTCACGCAAAACGAACTTGCCGAACGGCTCGACGTATCCATTGCCGTGCTCGGTTCGATCGAACGGGGAACCCGCAAGGCGGATCCCAAGATCATTCTGAAAATATCCGAAACGCTCGGCATCGACCCCGAGGAGCTGGCTCCGGCCATGACGTCCTTAAGAAGCGATCGAGCCTAGTGCTTTCATCAGGAAGGAGTGAACTCTAGTGCTGCAAATCGGTAATGTTACTGCGCCCAATAAGGTCGTGCTGGCTCCTATGGCCGGCGTCTGCAATCCCGCCTTCCGCTTGATTGCGAAGGAATTCGGCTGTGGCCTTGTCTGTGCAGAGATGGTCAGCGATAAGGCGATTTTACACGGTAACCATCGTACGATGGAGATGCTCTTCGTCGATGAGCGGGAGAAACCGCTCAGTCTGCAAATTTTCGGCGGCGACACGGAGACGTTGGTGGAAGCGGCGAAGTATGTGGATGAGCATACGAACGCAGACATCATCGACATCAACATGGGCTGTCCCGTGCCGAAAATCACCAAATGCGACGCCGGAGCCCGTTGGCTTCTCGATCCCGGCAAAATCGAACAGATGGTGTCTACGGTATCCAAGGCCGTAAGCAAGCCGGTTACCGTGAAGATGCGGATCGGCTGGGACGACGAGCACGTGTACGCGGTGCAGAACGCGAAGGCCGTTGAGAACGGCGGAGGCGCCGCGGTTGCGGTCCACGGACGCACCCGGGTGCAAATGTATACTGGTCAAGCCAATTGGGATATCATTAAAGAAGTTAAATCGTCCGTTTCGATTCCGGTGATTGGCAACGGGGACGTGTTTACGCCGGAAGACGCGAAGCGTATGCTCGACCATACCGGCGTGGACGGGGTGATGATCGGCCGGGCGGCGCTCGGGAACCCCTGGATGCTGTATCGGACGATTCAATACTTGACGAACGGGGAGCTTCCGCCGGAACCAAGCCCGCAAGAGAAAATCCGCATCGCAATTTTGCATTTGGACCGATTGACGGCGTTGAAAGGTGAGTCGGTTGCCGTGAAAGAGATGCGCAAGCACCTGGCCTGGTATTTGAAAGGTTTGCATGGAGGCGCTCGGATCAAAGATGCGATTATGGAGCAGACGAAGCGGGATGCCATGGTCGAGCTGCTGAACGACTTCGTACAATCGCTGGAAGACCGGGCTGCAACGGTGCAATAAGGCCCTAAATGGAGAGTTATGGACGCGAAATGGCTTACATTGACATTTAGATAGGCTTGAAATATAATCAGTCAATAGTCATCAAGGTCGGCAGGAGTCATGATGTTCCTGCGCGTTCATATAGTAGTAATCAGTGAACTCATATTCGATTTAGCGGTTCCTTTATGAAAATCTTTCACATGACGGGAGACAGGTTGCAATGAGTGAAAAAGAAGTCATTCTCACGCAGGAAGGTTTAAAAAAGCTCGAAGAAGAGCTAGAACATCTGAAATCCGTCAAGCGTCGCGAAGTGGCAGAACGGATTAAAGTGGCTATCGGATACGGAGACATCAGCGAAAACTCCGAGTATGAAGATGCCAAGAACGAGCAAGCGTTCGTTGAGGGTCGTATTATCACGTTAGAGAAGATGCTTCGCAACGCGCGTATCATCAATAACGACGAAGTCGACACCGATACGGTTAACGTCGGCTCCCGAGTGATCTTGAAAGACCTCGAATTTGGAGATATTGTCGAGTATTCGATCGTAGGAACGGCGGAATCCGATCCCTTTCAGAATAAAATCTCCAACGAAAGCCCGGTTGGCAAGTCTATTCTAGGCAAACGTAAAGGTGCCGTCGTGGACGTTAACGTTCCTGCAGGCGTCATTCAGTATGAAATCGTCGATATTAAGAAGTAAAATTTGAAGTAACGACAAGAAGCTTCCACGGGAAGCTTTTTTGCCTATAGTCCGGGTGCCCCGCTGTTGTCGCGTCGGCTCCCGGCTTCCGGTTATTCAACAAGCAAGGAGCGAAGATGATGACAGTGGAATTGGAATTAAATGAACTGCTTCAAATTAGACGCAACAAATTGGACGAGCTGCGCGGGCTCGGAGTCGACCCGTTCGGACAAAAGTTCGATCGCACCCATCATGCGGCGGATATTGTGAAAGCCTATGAGTCCCAGAGCAAAGAAGAGCTGGAGGCGCTCGGCGTCGAAGTGAGCATTGCCGGACGCATTATGCAGAAGCGCGAAATGGGCAAGGCCGGCTTTGCCCATCTTCAAGATATCACGGGTAAAATTCAAATCTATGTCCGCGCGGATACGGTTGGCGAAACGCCATACAAAGCCTACGATCTCCTCGATATCGGCGATTTAATCGGCGTACGCGGCACCGTATTCAAGACAAAAACGGGCGAACTCTCGATTAAGGCGAAGTCCGTCGAAGTATTGTCGAAATCGCTGCTGCCGTTGCCCGAGAAATACCATGGCTTGAAGGATGTCGAACTGCGCTACCGTCAGCGCTATGTGGACTTGATCATGAATCAGGACGTTCAACAAACGTTTATTACCCGTTCCAGAATCATTCAATCCATGCGGCGCTATTTGGACTCCCGGGGCTATTTGGAGGTCGAGACTCCAACTTTGCACGCGATCGCAGGCGGGGCTGCGGCTCGGCCGTTCATTACGCATCATAACGCATTGGACATGCAGCTCTACATGCGGATTGCTATTGAGCTCCATCTGAAACGTTTGATCGTCGGCGGCATGGAGAAAGTGTACGAAATCGGACGTGTATACCGGAACGAGGGTATTTCGACGCGTCACAATCCGGAATTTACAATGATCGAGCTGTACGAAGCCTATGCCGATTACCAAGATATCATGAAGTTGACGGAAGAAATGATTGCGCATATCGCGCAGGAAGTTCTCGGCTCGACGACGATCTCGTACCAAGGTCAAGAGATTAATCTCGCTCCGCCTTGGCGCCGCGTGACGATGGTCGACGCGATTAAAGAAGTGGTAGGCGTCGATTTTAGCGTGGAGATGAGCGACGAAGAAGCCCATCGTTTGGCGAAAGAGCATAAGGTTCCGGTGGAGCCGATGATGACGTTCGGTCATATTGTGAACCAGTTCTTCGAAACGTTCGTGGAAGAAACCCTGATTCAGCCTACGTTTATTACCGGACATCCGGTAGCGATTTCGCCGCTCGCGAAAAAAAGCAGCAAGGACCCGCGGTTCACGGATCGCTTCGAGCTGTTCATTGTGGCGCGCGAGCATGCCAATGCGTTTACCGAACTGAACGATCCGATCGATCAACGGGAGCGTTTTGAAGCGCAGCTTGTTGAGAAGGAGCAGGGGAACGACGAGGCGCATGAGATGGATGAAGATTTCATCCGCGCGCTGGAGTACGGTATGCCGCCTACTGGCGGACTAGGTATCGGGATCGACCGCTTGGTCATGCTGCTGACCGATGCGCCTTCGATCCGGGACGTCTTGCTGTTCCCGCTGATGCGCGAGCGGCAAGGGGAGTAACCTTATATAGAAAAGCGCGCGGCTTAGACACAAGCCGCGCGCTTTTTTTTTGCGCAGATTCGGCATTTTTTAATTATTTTGTCGAAAAAACACTTGCATTCCGGCTGCAGATTTGATATATTAGTCCTTGTCGCTTCTGAACTAACGGACTGCAAGTTAAAAGTTGAAAAATGACTATTGCAATTCAGTAGGCAGATGTGATATTATATAAAAGTCGCTTTTGACGGAAATGTAAAATGAAGTCGAAAATGACTGAAAATTGCCCTTTGAAAACTGAACATCGAGTGAGTGCTTTAAATAAGAGATAGCAATATCTCG
>NZ_BCPS01000015.1:0-18322 GCF_016586185.1 Paenibacillus sp. EPM92 | reverse complement strand
ATCAAAGCATTCAGCATGCTGAGTTTCGTATCCAGTTTTCAAGGTGCAAGCCGCCTTGAATGGCAAGATCTGATGTTTCGCGGCAGAAGCATCAACATCCGTTTGGTGATGATGGCGGAAGGGAACCACGCGTACCCATCCCGAACACGAACGTTAAGCCTTCCAGCGTCGATGGTACTTGGACCGCAGGGTCCTGGGAGAGTAGAACGTCGCCAAGCATCCATAAAAGTCCGTTTGGAATTTATCCAACCGGGCTTTTATTTATTTTACCGCAAATAGCGGAGATCACGCATCATGATTCAGCTATGAATAAAAAATCAAAGAGCCAGCATGAGCGTAATACTGCCCCGTTCTCGCTGGCTCTTTGTCTTGCTTAAGGCGTTCGAACACTCATTTCCCCCAAACTTTTGAACACATAACCTTGCCGACGCGCTTCATCGATAATGCTGGCCAACGCATCCGTGTTATCTTTGGAAATCGAATGAAGCAAGATAACCGCTCCAGGATGAAGCTGCGAAGTCACTTTATCATAGGCGTATTTCGCCCCTCTCTGATCCTTCGTGTCCCAATCCTTGTAGGCGATCGACCAGAATACGTTGATATAGCCGAGCTGTTTGCTTACATCCAACGTCCGTTCGTTAAATATACCCCGTGGGGTACGTAAATATCGCATTTCCTGTTGCCCTGTTACGGCGGTAACCTCTGTCTTGACCTTCGTTAATTCCTCACGAATGCGGTCCGCAGAAATTTGACTCATGTCGGGATGATGCCAAGAATGATTACCGATCAGATGACCTTCTTGCACCATCCGCTTCAGCAGCTCGGGTTGACTTGTGACGTAGTGGCCTGTGACAAAGAAAATGGCGGGCACCTGCTTTTGTTTCAGCACGTCCAGAATTCGGGACGTATACCCATTCTCATAGCCGTTATCAAAAGTTAAATATAATTCTTTTTGGGAAGTATCTCCGGTGAAGATCGCTTCATATTTTTGCAGCAATGATTTAAAGCCTTCTTCATCGATGGAGGGTAACTGGCCGTTTACGCTTTTTTTAAATCCGAAATGATAGGGTCCGTCAGCATAGGCTGGAATGGCTGAGATCGAGAACTGGCTAACCAGGGCCAGTGCCACAGTGAGGACGAAGTAGCAGATCCGTTTCAAAATAGGTTCACTCCTTACGGTCAGATTAGCAACGTAGACAAAGCTGCCACGCCGTTCATACACTGTATTGTGCCACCGTCTGGAACGGATATGTGTTGTCCGCTAAGGGTGCCGAGGGGGTGTAGTGGTTGATTTCCCATAGTCTGGGTATTGCTGAGGGGTGATCGAAGGTTGAAGCACCCTGGTAATCAGATGACGGAAATAGATGTGGATAGCCGATTTGAGTCCTTGATGTATATCGTGGAGAGCCATGTAAATAATGAAAACATAATCCCACTGAATTTAAACATAATAACTGTAGATCGATGAGGTCCGAAATGAGGTCAGAATATGCATCAGCGCATGAGGTTTAAGGCGTTAGGGAATAGTTGCATTCTTGTGTAAATCTGCTATAATGTTTTTAAAGTCAAAGAAAGTCAAAGTCAGAAACAAGACTAAACCTTTGACGTTTTCTTCAACTTTAGTCGTGGAGGTCAAATGGATGCGCAATGTTTCAGAAGTCATTGAACAGTATCTGAAGCAAATTTTGCAGCAGAGCCCCGACGGCGTGGTCGAGATCCAGCGCAATGAACTGGCCGATCAATTCAATTGCGTTCCATCGCAAATCAATTATGTGATCAGTACCCGCTTTACCTTGGAGAAAGGTTACGTTGTCGAAAGCAAGCGCGGCGGCGGAGGGTACATACGCATTCAGAAAATCGGGCTGCATTCGCAGGGTACGGTGCTCGACTTTATTTTCCAGAATATAGGCACGCACATCGACCAGACCGCATCTGAAGGGCTCTTGTATCAACTCGAGGAAGGCAAGTACATTACCCGGCGGGAAGCATGCTTAATGAAAGCGGCGATGGCCCGTGAAGTGTTGGCCTTAAAGCTGCCGCTGCGGGACGAAATTCGCGCCAAGCTGTTGAAAGCGATGCTGATATCGCTGCTGGGCAAATAATTAACCTTCAATTCATGAACTGAAGGAGGGGCCGTCTTGATCTGTCAGGAATGCGGAAAGAAACAAGCGACGCTTCACTTTACGAAAATACTGAATGGCGAGAAAACCGAATTTCACATTTGCGAAACATGCGCCAGAGAGAAGGGGGAGCTCATTCCGGGCACTCCGAACGGATTTTCAATCCACAACCTGCTGAGCGGGCTTCTTGATTTCGAGCCGTCTTCGCACAATGCGTCTGCTTCTAAAATTCAACCTACACGCTGCGAACACTGCGGCTTGACGTACAGTCAGTTCAGCAAAGTCGGAAGATTCGGCTGCAGCGAGTGTTACAAGCATTTTACAGAGAAACTGGATCCGTTGTTCAAGCGGGTTCACGGCAATATTGTGCACACGGGCAAGGTTCCGAAACGATCAGGCGGGTTAATTCAATATAAACGCGAAATCGACTCGCTGAAGAAAGAACTGCTTGTGCGCATTGAGAAAGAAGAATTTGAGCAAGCGGCAAAGATCCGAGATCAAATTCGGGAATTGGAACGAAAAATATCAGAAGCTTAAACGATGGACGATAGAGAGGAGGATTCCTAATGGCGGAAGTGCACCGCTTTACGGAAAATGCGTTAAGCGATTGGATGAAGGGAGATGGCCCGGACTCGGATATCGTCATCAGCAGCCGAATCCGTATCGCCCGCAACGTAAGAGCGTACCCGTTCCCTATGCTGGCGACGAACCAACAATCCAAGGAAGTGCTCGATAAAGTATCCGAAGTGCTCGGGAACGAAGAACTCGATACGATCAGCCGGTTTACGCTGCTCCCGTTGTCCGAATTGGATGAGTTGAAGCGAAGGGTGCTCGTGGAGAAACACTTGATCAGTCCGGCGCTCGCTAACGAGTCGCGGAACGGCGCGGTCATTTTGTCCGACAACGAATCGATCAGCATCATGGTGAATGAAGAGGACCATCTTCGAATACAATGCTTGTGCCCCGGTTTTCAGATTAAGGAAGCGTGGGACTTGGCGAATCAGATCGACGATTTGTTCGAAAGCCATCTGGAGTACGCGTTTGATGAGAAACGGGGCTACATGACAAGCTGTCCGACTAACGTGGGAACCGGCATTCGAGCCTCGGTCATGATTCATTTGCCGGCGCTTGTGCTAACGCAGCAAATTAACCGGATTTTGTCGGCCATCACACAGGTGGGGCTGGCGGTGAGAGGACTGTACGGGGAAGGCAGCGAGGCACTGGGCAATTTATTCCAAATTTCGAATCAAATTACGCTGGGTCAATCGGAAGAAGAAATTATCGATAACCTGCACAGTGTCGTCCGGCAAATCATTGAGCATGAACGGGCGGCACGCCAAAAGCTGGCGCAAGAAAGCAGAGCGAAGCTGCTCGACCGGGTAAGCCGTTCTTTCGGAATTTTATCGTATGCGGCTATTATGGATTCCAAGGAAGCGGCCCAGCGGCTTTCAGATGTGCGGCTAGGCATTGATATGGGCTTTATCAAGAAAGTGTCTCCTCAGGCGCTGAATGAACTGCTGGTGATGACGCAACCAGGTTTTTTGCAGCAAACAGCAGGAGAAAAGCTATCGCCTGAAGAAAGAGACATTAGAAGAGCGCAGCTGATCCGGGATAAAATGTCCGAATCGGATGAAGCTCGCTGACATCAGGATAAGCCTCGTCTTGTGGTTAACGCAGCATAAATAAAATGTATACCAATCTTGGAGGTGTTACTCATGATGTTTGGCAGATTTACGGAACGTGCGCAGAAAGTGCTCTCTTTGGCTCAAGAGGAAGCAGTCCGATTGGGTCATAACAATATCGGAACCGAGCATATTTTACTCGGACTGATTCGCGAAGGCGAAGGGATCGCGGCTAAAGCTTTGATCGCGCTCGGCCTCGGCCTGGAGAAAATTCAAGACGAAGTCGAATCGCTCATCGGCCGCGGTCAAGAACAACCTACCAATATCGCCTACACGCCTCGTGCGAAAAAGGTAATTGAGCTGTCGATGGACGAAGCCCGCAAACTCGGCCATACGTATGTCGGCACCGAACACATTCTGCTCGGCCTGATTCGCGAAGGCGAGGGCGTGGCGGCGCGCGTGCTTAACAACCTCGGCGTCAGCCTTAACAAGGCGCGTCAGCAAGTGCTGCAGCTGCTGGGCAGCAGCGAGGTCGTATCGCCGAGCCACGGCAATCCCGTTAACGTGAATACGCCGACGCTGGATGGCCTAGCGCGCGATTTGACGGCTTACGCGAAGGAAGGCAATCTGGATCCGGTTATCGGCCGGAGCAAAGAGATTGAGCGCGTCATCCAAGTGCTGAGCCGCCGGACCAAGAACAACCCGGTCTTGATCGGGGAGCCCGGGGTGGGTAAAACGGCGATTGCCGAAGGCCTCGCGCAAAAAATAGTGGCTAATGAAATTCCGGAGACACTGCGAGACAAACGCGTCATGACCCTTGACATGGGTTCGGTGGTGGCCGGAACGAAATACCGCGGTGAATTTGAAGATCGCCTTAAAAAAATCATGGACGAAATTCGTCAAGCCGGGAACATCATTCTGTTCATCGACGAGCTGCATACGCTCATCGGCGCAGGAGGTGCAGAAGGCGCGATCGACGCTTCCAACATCCTGAAGCCGGCGCTGGCTCGCGGCGAGCTGCAATGCATCGGCGCGACGACGCTTGACGAGTATCGCAAATATATCGAGAAGGACGCGGCGCTTGAAAGACGCTTCCAGCCGATTACGGTCGATCAGCCGTCGCCGGAAGAAGCGATCCAAATCCTGCACGGTTTGCGCGATCGCTATGAAGCGCATCACCGCGTGAAAATTACGGACGAAGCCATTGAGCAAGCGGTCAAACTGTCCGATCGTTACATTACGGACCGGTTCTTACCGGACAAAGCAATCGACTTGATTGACGAAGCGAGCTCCAAAGTGAGACTTCGCTCATACACGGTACCGCCAGATTTGAAAAATATGGAAAATAGGCTCGAGGATATCCGCAAAGAGAAGGATGCTGCGGTGCAAAGCCAAGAGTTCGAGAAGGCGGCATCCCTCCGCGATACCGAGCAAAAGCTGCGCGAAGAGCTCGATTCCACGAAGAACGAGTGGAAAGAGAAGCAAGGCCGCACCGATTCCGAGGTAACGCCGGAGGATATTGCACAGGTGGTCGCCAGCTGGACCGGCATCCCGGTAGTCAAATTGGCCGAAGAGGAAACGGAACGCCTGCTCAAAATGGAATCGATTCTGCATGACCGCGTTATCGGTCAAGACGAAGCGGTGAAAGCCGTCAGCCGTGCGATCCGCCGTGCGAGAGCCGGTCTGAAAGACCCGAAACGCCCGATGGGCTCGTTCATCTTCCTTGGCCCGACCGGGGTTGGGAAAACAGAGCTGGCGCGTGCACTGGCCGAGTCCCTCTTCGGCGACGAGAACGCGGTAATCCGGATCGACATGTCCGAGTACATGGAGAAGCACTCGACATCCCGTCTGGTCGGCGCGCCTCCGGGATATGTCGGTTATGAAGAAGGCGGCCAGTTGACCGAGAAGGTCCGCCGCAAGCCGTACTCGGTTGTCCTGCTCGACGAGATCGAGAAGGCGCACCCGGAAGTGTTCAACATCCTGCTTCAAGTGCTCGAGGACGGCCGTCTGACCGATTCCAAAGGCCGTACGGTCGACTTCCGCAATACGTTGATTATTATGACCTCCAACGTCGGCGCGGACGTCATTAAGAAAAATTCGACGCTGGGCTTTACCGCGGCGCACGATGCGGGCAGAGACTACAATAACATGAAAGACAAAGTGATGGGCGAGCTGAAGAAAAGCTTCCGTCCGGAATTCTTGAACCGGATCGACGAAATCATCGTCTTCCATTCGCTCGACGAAACGCATATCGCGCAAATCGTAACCTTGATGGCCGACGAGCTGCGTAAACGTCTTAAGGAGCAGGACGTCGACTTCGTGCTGACGGACTCCGCGAAGGCGTTCTTGGCTAAAGAGGGCTTCGATCCGAGCTTTGGAGCCAGACCGCTGCGCCGGGCCATTCAGAAGCATATCGAGGACCGCTTGTCCGAAGAGCTGCTTCGCGGAAACATCTCGAAAGGCGATACATTAACGATTGATGAGAAGGATGGCGAACTTGTCGTTCAACGAAATCAAAGCGTAGGCACGGAAGCCTAGGAAACAGATTTTCCCGCTGTCGGGTATACCGGCAGCGGGTTTTTTCTTTATTTGCATACAGCTTTGGACGAAAGCTTTTTTTATTTTGCCTGACATGGCTATAAGGGTTTTCAAGGATTCTTAGGCATGGTAAACTTTGTAATGGAACTTAAGTCGGGAGAAGAAATATGAGCAAAACGAAAACGAAATTTTATTGCCAGCAATGCGGGTATGAATCGCCGAAATGGCTGGGCAAGTGTCCTGGCTGTGAAGCATGGAATACGTTCGTCGAAGAAGTGGAGACGGTCAGCAAGAGCAGGGGCTCGCACACTTCGATTACCAATAAGAAAGAAAAAGCGATTTCGATCATAGACATAGAAAGCAGTGAAGAAGCCAGGATTGTCACGCGGAACAAGGAGTTGAACCGGGTGCTCGGCGGAGGCTTGGTGCCGGGCTCGTTAATTTTGGTCGGAGGCGATCCGGGTATCGGGAAATCGACGCTGCTGCTTCAAACCTCGCATGAGCTCACGGCGCAGATGTTAAAGGTGCTGTACATCTCGGGCGAGGAATCGGTACGGCAGACCAAGCTACGCGCGGATCGCCTGCAGGCGGTATCGCCCCTTCTGTTCGTGCTGAGCGAGACGAATGTGGAATTTATCGAGGCGGCGATCGAAGAGGTGCAGCCCGATTTTATCGTTATCGATTCGATTCAGACCGTGTACCATCCGGCCGTGGCGTCAGCACCGGGAAGCGTCTCCCAAGTTCGCGAGTGCACCGGGCATTTTATGCGGATCGCCAAGGTTAAAGGTATCGCAACCGTACTTGTTGGCCATGTTACTAAGGAAGGGGCTATCGCTGGGCCTCGTCTCCTCGAACATATGGTCGATTGCGTTCTGTATTTTGAAGGAGAGCGGCATCATTCATACCGGGTGCTTCGGGCCGTTAAGAATCGATTCGGCTCGACGAACGAAATCGGGATTTTCGAAATGCGCGAAAGCGGGTTGGTCGAAGTCGACAATCCGTCCGAGCTGTTCTTGTCCGAGCGCCCGCTCGGCGTTGCCGGCTCGACGGTCGTCGCCAGCATGGAGGGGACCCGGCCTGTGCTTGTGGAGCTGCAGGCGTTGATTTCAACGACGAACTTTCCGTCCCCGAGGCGTATGGCGACCGGATATGATCACAACCGGCTCTCGTTAATTATAGCCGTACTGGAGAAGCGGATGGGCATGTTTCTCCAAAATCAAGACGCATATCTGAACGTGGCGGGCGGGGTGAAGCTGGATGAGCCGGCCGTCGATTTGGCGGTTGCCGTCAGCATCGCATCAAGTTTTCGCGATCAGCCTACCCAGCCGTTCGATGTTGTATTCGGTGAAGTGGGATTGACCGGGGAAGTGCGCGGCGTGTCCCGCGTCGATCAGCGCGTCCGTGAAGCCCAGAAGCTCGGCTTCAAACGGGTCATTATGCCTCAGAAAAGTTTAAAAGGTTGGACACCCCCGAAGGGGATCGAAATCATTGGCGTGCAGACCGTTGCGGAAGCGCTGTCCGCCGCTTTAGTTTAGTCGTCAGGAGGGACATCTTTGAGCAAGGAAGATCTAAAACGCGACGTAATGAGCCAATTATTGCAACTGGTGTCGCCGGGCACCCCGTTTCGGGACGGACTCGAGAATGTGCTGCGCGCCAAAACGGGCGGGTTGATCGTAGTCGGCTACAGTCCGGAGGTCATGGAAATTGTGGATGGGGGATTTTCCATTAACTGTGATTTTTCCCCGAATTATTTATATGAATTGGCTAAAATGGATGGCGCGATCATTCTCAGCGAGGACTTGAAACGTATTTTGTATGCCAACACGCAGCTTATCCCCGATTCCTCGATTTCCTCTTCGGAAACCGGGATCCGGCATCGTACGGCCGAACGGGTAGCGAAGCAAACCTCGAAGCTCGTCGTGTCCATTTCCCAGCGGCGTAATGTCATTACGTTGTACCAAGGAAATCTTCGGTATGCGTTGAAGGACATCGGCGTCATACTAACGAAGGCCAACCAGGCGATCCAAACGCTTGAGAAATATAAGTCTGTGCTCGATCAGGATATGACGAATCTGGGAGCTTCCGAATTCGAGGAGCTCGTTACGCTGCACGACGTCACCAGCGTCATCCAACGGATTGAAATGGTGCTGCGGATTAAAGCGGAGATTAATCGATATATCAACGAACTCGGCAACGAGGGGCGTTTGATCAGCATGCAGCTCGAGGAATTGGTAGGCAATACAGAACGCGAGGCTTATTTGCTCGTCAAAGATTATATTAAGGAATGCAACGAAGAGAAGGTCAGGGACGTGTTCGCACAGTTGAAACGGCTTGCCAGCGATGAAATTCTCGATCATGCGCAGATCTCAAGATTGCTCGGCTATCCGCATATTTCCGCCGGCGCGGAAGAAATCGTGTCGCCGCGCGGCTACCGCGTGTTGAACAAAATTCCTCGGCTGCCGTCGATTATCATCAATAATCTGATTGAACGCTTCCGGCAGCTTCCGCACCTTATGATGGCGACCATCGATGAGCTGGATGAAGTGGACGGGATCGGCGAAGTGCGGGCCCGGACCATAAAAGAAGGCTTGAAGCGTATCCAAGATCAGGTACTCATTGACAGACATATCTAACTTGCATACAATCATAAGGTGGCCTCATATACATATTGGTATTGGGGCACAGTAAAACCAGAGGTGGATCAAATACATGATAGCAAAATCTCTCCCGAACCTGTTCACGATTGGGAATCTTTTTCTGGGTATTATCGCGATTATCTCCGTATTTAACAATAAACCTGAGCTTGCGGCTATCATGGTGATCGTGGCGATGCTGCTTGACGGTTTGGACGGTCGCGTAGCAAGGGCGCTTAATGCGCAAAGCGAATTCGGCAAAGAACTGGATTCGTTGTCCGATGTCATCTCGTTCGGCGTTGCCCCGGCATTCATTATGTATGTCGTCGCTTTCACGGAGCTGAATGCAGCTGCCGCTTGGATCGTCACCGCCATCTTCCCCATTTGCGGGGCTTTGCGTCTCGCTCGCTTCAATGTAGTTGCCGGAACGCCGGGTTACTTTATCGGCTTGCCGATTCCAGCTGCAGGCGGCGTTCTGTGTACGCTTGCGCTGTTTCACCAAGAACTGAATACGATCGTGCTTGCGTTGTCGACGCTGCTCTTGTCCTATTTAATGATCAGCACCGTGAAGTATCCGAACTTTAAGAAAATCGGTATCCCGAAAGCGGCGATTTGGATTACGCCGGTCGTCGTGATTGCCGCCGTCGTCCTGGCGATTCAATTCCCGGGTACCTTATCCAAGATGATCTTCGTACCGCTGCTGTTATATGCGCTGTACGGGCTAAAAAAAAACGTTGATCGAGTCTTCTTCTTCCTCCGCCGCAAACGAAAAAAAGCGGTAGATGAGCCGGAGTCCAAGACCACGGCCATCTAAACGGAACAAAGCGAAAATGAAAAGCATTTATTTTCCGAAAGGGAAATAAATGCTTTTTTGCATTTTCTTACCTTGGCTACGATTAGGCAGAGAGCTTTTGGTTCATAATTGTAACTAGAATGCAAAATAGGATTTTATGGAGGTGAAGACTATGATGAAAAAATGGTTCCAGCTCTTGTTTGCCGTCGTCGGGGGAGCATTGGGGAACGGGTGGAGTGATACGTTAGGTAAACCTTTTTTTGAAGTCATAGCATCAGTCATCGGGATAGAAACGATCCAAGGACAAGCCGTTTGGATGTTCGCGATCGGCGCGCTTGTGTTTTATTCCGTAAGCGGATGGACGCTCGCATATTTGCTGCGGATGATCCGCAGCGGAGAAGAGCGTGTCGCTCACGTGCCGGTTACCGATTTGTTAGCCGGTACGACCGGTATGGGCGTAGGACTGCTCGTGTCTTCGCTGATCTTGCAGCCGCTTGAGCGCTCGGGCTTTTCCAATCCGCTCCTGCATATGCTGTGTATCGGCGTGCTGGGGTACGCCGGCTATAGGCTGGGGACGGTCAAAAAAGAAGAGCTCGTGGCTATGCTGGAAAAGCGCGCCGGGGATCGGACACGCCGGGCCCCTGGTGAAGTGAAAGGTTTTGAGGAACACAAAATTTTAGATACGAGCGTCATCATCGATGGGCGAATCGCCGACATCTGCAAGACCGGTTTTATTGAGGGGACGTTGGTCATACCCGAATTCGTACTGGAGGAACTGCAGCATATTGCCGATTCCTCCGATTTGCTGAAGCGCAACCGGGGACGCCGAGGGCTTGATATTTTGAACAAAATTCAAAAGGAGCTCGACGTTAAGGTATTGATCTATGAAGGAGACTTCGAAGAAATCTCCGAAGTGGACAGCAAGCTGGTGAAGCTGGCGAAAGTGCTGCAGGGCAAAGTGATTACGAACGATTTCAACCTGAATAAGGTGTGCGAGCTTCAGGGCGTCTCGGTGCTGAACATTAACGACTTGGCCAATGCGGTCAAGCCGGTCGTGCTGCCGGGCGAGGAGATTCTCGTTCAGGTGATTAAGGACGGTAAAGAGCACGGTCAAGGCGTCGCTTATTTGGATGACGGCACGATGATTGTCGTGGAAGGCGGACGCGATTTTATCGGAACGACGCTGGATGTGCTGGTGACAAGCGTGCTGCAGACGTCGGCAGGCCGGATGATTTTCGCCAAACCGAAACTATTGGAAAAAGCGCTCTAAAGCGTTATGATAGAGAGGATGCGTTTTTCCGGGGTAAGCAGATGAAGCGAGAATGCGGGCTGCGAGGAAAACGCCAGACGGTTTGGGCAGGTGGACGGTTTGAACACAGGCGTTGGCGTCGTCATTGTGGCGGCCGGTAAAGGTACGCGCATGGGCACGCGGGAAAGCAAACAATATTTGCAGTTAGACGACAAGCCGATTCTGGTTCATACATTATCGGCGTTCAATCGGATGCCGTTCGTGGACGAAATCGTGCTGGTGACGGGAGCGGGCGATGTAGACCGCTGCCGGTCTTATGTGAGGGCATACGGTCTCTCTAAAGTAACCGCAATCCTCGCAGGCGGGAAGGAACGCCAAGATTCCGTCTGTCAAGGGCTGTCGGCGCTGGGGGACCGCGTCGAATGGGTGCTCGTTCACGATGGCGTGCGCCCGTTTGCAGCGGAAACGCATGTTCGGGCTTGCTTGCGGCAAGCCGAATTGACGGAAGCGGCGGTGCTTGCCGTACCGGTGAAGGATACGATCAAAATCGTGAACAGAGAAGGCGTCATAGAGGCGACGCCGGACCGCAGCAGCTTGTGGGCGATTCAAACCCCGCAAGCTTTTCGTCTTGCCTTGCTGTTGGAGGCGCATGCGAAAGCGCGAGAAGAAGGCTTCACGGGTACGGACGACGCGATGCTGGTGGAACGGCTCGGGCGGCAGGTATCGGTTGTCGAAAGCGATTATTATAACATTAAGATTACGACGCCGGAGGATTTGCCTTGGGCGGCGTGGATACTACGAAACGTCAGGGGAGAGGGAAGCCAATGATTCGCGTAGGGCAAGGGTTTGATGTGCACCAATTGGTCGAGGGCCGCAAATGCATCATCGGAGGCGTCGAAATTCCTTATGAGAAAGGACTGCTCGGTCATTCCGATGCGGATGTGCTGCTGCATGCGTTAAGCGACGCTATTCTCGGCGCTCTGGCGATGGGGGATATCGGCAAGCATTTTCCGGATACGGATGCGGAATTCAAGGATGCGGACAGCTACAAGCTGCTGCTGCACATATGGAAGCTGGCGACGGAAGCGGGGTATCGGCTCGGCAACGCGGATTGTACGATCATCGCGCAGAAGCCGAAGATGGCTCCATACATTCCGGCTATGGTGGAACGGATTGCCGCTGCGCTCGGCGCGGAAGCGTCGCAGGTGAACGTCAAGGCGACGACCACCGAGCAGCTCGGCTTTACCGGACGAGGGGAAGGCATCGCCGCGCAGGCGATTGTCTGTCTGGTTCAAGGTGTGCTATCATAACGAGTATTAGTTTCAAGGGAGACGGAAGGAGAATGGGGTCATGGCAAATATTCGCGTAAGGTATGCGCCGAGTCCGACCGGACATTTACATATCGGGGGCGCCCGTACCGCATTGTTCGACTATTTATATGCCCGCAAGCATGAGGGGCAGTTCATTATACGCTTCGAGGATACCGATCAGAGTCGGCACGTGGAGTCCGGTGTGGATAGTCAGTTGGAAGGCCTGCGCTGGCTCGGCATCGATTGGGACGAGAGCGTCGACATCGGCGGACCGTACGGGCCTTACCGGCAGACCGAACGGCTCGATCTGTATCAACCGTTCGTGGAGCAGCTGCTGCGCGAAGGGAACGCCTATCCTTGCTTCTGCACGGAGGCCGAGCTGGAGGCGGAGCGCGCCGAGCAAGAAGCGGCCGGCCATATGCCGATGTATTCGGGCAAATGCCGTCACTTGACAGCGGAGCAAGCGGAAGCTTACCGGGCCGAAGGGCGCAAGCCGTCCATCCGTTTTCGCGTGCCGGCCAATAAAGTGATTGCGTTCGAAGATCGCATCCGGGAGCATGTCGAGTTCGAGTCCGCGGGTATCGGCGACTTTATTATCGTCCGCCCGGACGGGATTCCGACCTATAACTTTGCCGTGATCCTGGACGATCACTTGATGAAAATCACGCTCGTCATCCGCGGCGAGGAGCATCTGACGAATACGCCGCGTCAAATTATGATGTACGAAGCGCTTGGACTTCCGACGCCGGAATTCGCGCATTTATCGCTCATTCTGAACCAGGACCGCAAGAAAATGAGCAAGCGCGACGAGTCGATCATTCAATTCATCGAGCAGTACAAAGCGCTCGGCTACCTGCCGGAAGCGGTGATGAACTTTATCGCGCTGTTGGGCTGGTCCCCGAAAGGCGAAGAGGAAATTTTCAGCAAGGACGAGCTGATTGCCCAGTTCGACTTGGACCGTGTGTCGAAAAGCCCGGCCGTGTTCGATATGGATAAGCTTAACTGGATGAATAATTTATATATTAAAAAAGCCGATCCGGAGAGAATCGTAACGCTCGCACTGCCGCATCTGCAGCAGGCCGGACGGTTGCCCGCGACGCTGAGCGACGAACAGGCCGAGTGGGTCCGCGCGTTGGTGGGGCTGTATCAGGATCAACTTCGGTACGCGGCGGAAATCGTACCGGTCTCCGAGCTGTTCTTCCGCGAGGACGTGCAGCTGGATGACGAGGCGAAGGCTATGCTCGCCGAAGAACACGCCCCGATCGTGCTCGGCAGCTTCCAGAAGCAGGTGGAAGGCGCATCTGACTTCAGTGTGGACACGATTAAAGCCTTGGTCAAAGCGGTCCAGACGGAAACCGGCTATAAAGGCAAACCTCTCTTTATGACGATCCGCGTCGCTTTGACCGGCCAAATGCACGGTCCGGACCTGAATATGACGATCCGTCTTCTGGGCCGGGATACCGTGCTTGCACGTCTGAAGAAGTTATTGTAATGCGTCTAGTTTTCTGCTAACATCTTAAACAATACCATATGCCAACGGCGACGAACGGGAAAGTACGCAGATATGAGGATTCCCAGAGAGGACGACCGGCTTAGACGGCCGGCTGCGAGTTGTCCATTCCTTATTCGGCGGAAGTGCACCCGGGAGCCGTAAAGACGATCTGACTTTCAGCGGAGACCAGGGTTATCCGCTGTCGCTCATCAGGGTAGTTTTTACCGTAGCGTTCACGATACGAACGATGAAGATGGGAGTGACGGGCCGCGCGAAGCTGCGGGTTCGTTCAACCAAGCAGAGTGGAACCGCGAAGAACAACGCCTCTGCAGCCGAATCGGGCTGCAGGGGTTTTTTGTTATTGCGGCATTTTATCAAGGTTCAGGGGAAGTGGGGTCCCAGCTATGTTCAGCAGAATGAAAGAAGACATCGATACGATATTTGAGAATGACCCTGCCGCGCGAGGCTGGTTCGAGGTTGTATTTACTTACTCCGGTTTGCATGCGCTATGGGCGCACCGGGTGGGGCATTGGTTTTATAAGAAGCGCTGGTTTACGATCGCACGAATCATTTCTCAAGTCAGCCGCTTCATGACAGGCATAGAGATTCATCCGGGGGCGAAGATCGGCAGAAGGTTTTTCATCGACCACGGCATGGGTGTGGTGATTGGGGAAACGTGCGAGATCGGGGACGACGTGCTGCTGTATCACGGGGTGACGCTCGGGGGTACGGGGAAAGAGAAGGGCAAACGGCATCCGACACTCGGTAACAATGTCGTCATCTCGGCCGGAGCCAAGGTTCTGGGCTCCTTCACGGTCGGAGAAAATTCAAGGATCGGCTCGAACGCGGTCGTGCTGTCGGAAGTGCCGCCGAACAGTACGGTGGTCGGCATCCCGGGACGGATCGTGAAGCGGGACGGGGTGCGCGTCGGACGGCTGGAGCACAACAATTTGCCGGATCCGGTCATCGAGATGTTCCGCCAACTGCAGGAGCAGGTCGATGAACTGAAAACGAAAGTGACGCACCTGGAATCGGAACGAAAGAACGGAGGAAGCGAATCTCATGACGCTTAAGATTTACAATACGTTAACCCGCAACAAGGATGAGTTTAAGCCGCTCACAGCGGGACAAGTAAACATGTACGTATGCGGGCCGACGGTTTACGACTATATTCATATCGGCAATGCACGGCCGGTCATCTTCTTCGACGTGGTGCGTCGATATCTCGAATCGATCGGGTACAACGTGAAGTATGTCGTTAATTTTACGGATGTGGACGATAAGCTGATTAAGAAGGCGGCAGAAATGGGAACGACGGTTCCTGAAGTAGCCGACTTGTTCGTGCAAAAGTATTATGAAGATACGAAAGGGCTCGGCGTTCGTGAAGCGACCGTGCATCCGCGAGTGACCCAAAATATGGGCGAGATTATCGCGTTCATCTCGGGCCTTGAAGCCAAAGGGCTTGCCTATGAAGCGGGAGGCGACGTATTCTTCCGCACGTCGAAGTTTGCGGAATACGGCAAGCTGTCGCAGCAAAATCTCGACGAACTGCAGTTCGGTATCCGTGTCGATGTCGATCAGCGCAAAGAGAACCCGCAAGATTTCGTGCTCTGGAAAGCGGCGAAGCCCGGTGAAATCAGCTGGTCGAGCCCTTGGGGCGACGGCCGCCCCGGGTGGCACATCGAGTGTTCCGCCATGGTTCGCAAATATTTGGGCGAGACGATCGATATTCACGGCGGGGGACAGGATTTGACATTCCCGCACCACGAATGCGAAATCGCGCAATCCGAAGGTTTAACCGGGCATCAGATGGCTAATTACTGGATGCATAACGGGTTCGTCAATATCAATAATGAGAAAATGTCGAAATCGCTCGGCAACGGCATAACCGTACACCAGCTCTTGAAGACGATTCCCGCGCAAGTCATTCGTTATTTCATGCTGTCGGGCCATTACCGCAACCCGCTCAATTTCAGCGACGAGGCCGTGGAGCAGGCCAAAGGCAGCTTAGCCCGCATTGAAAACTGTATCTCCGCGCTGAAGCATCGCCTGAAATCCGCAGCGGCGGAAACGGGGGGCGCTCCCGCTGCAGCGGATGCCGCGATTGCAGCAGCGGTTCAGGACGTGAAGGCGCAATTCGAAGCGAAAATGAACGACGACTTCAATACGCCGGATGCGATTACCGCCGTATTCGAATTAGTCAATGTGGCCAACCCTTACGCTAACCGCGAGGAAGTGAATGCGGCTACGCTGGAGCTTTTGCTGCAGCAGTTTGCGGCGATGGACGATGTGCTCGGCATTCTGGCGCCCGAAGCGGACGATTTGCTTGACGAAGAAATCGAGCAGCTGATCGCCGACCGTACCGAAGCCCGCAAAAGCAAGAACTGGGCTCGTGCGGATGAAATTCGCGATCTATTGACTGAACGCGGCATCGTGCTGGAAGATACGGCTCAGGGCATTCGTTGGCGGCGCAAATGACGGGGAACGGACGAGACGAGTTGAAGCCTGAAGTTGGAAGTGAATCGAGAAGTAACACTGAATCGAAACGTGATCCAGGACCGGAACCGGATCCATTCGGCGTTAACCTGTTTGCGTTTCCGCCGGCCCGCGAGCCGCGGCTGTTGAACCCTCTGGTGCTCGCGTACATGGGAGACGCCGTGTACGAGGTGTTTATCCGGCAATATGTGGTGTCGCAAACGAACCACAAGCCGAATCATTTGCATCGGCTCGCGACTCGGTACGTATCGGCCAAAGCGCAGGCCAAATCGTTAACGCGGTGGCTTCCTCTGTTGACGGAGGAGGAGACGGACATCGTGAAGCGCGGCCGCAACGCCAAGTCCGCTACGAAGGCGAAGAACGCGGACGTGCTCGAATACCGGCACAGCACCGCGTTCGAATGCTTGATCGGTTATTTATATTACATGCGCCGTTGGGAACGGCTGCTGTTCTTGCTGAACTTGTCGTTGGAGCGGGAAGAAGAAGCTGAACTCAAGAAATCTAAACTATAACGAGAGGACGACCTGCATGGAAGAAATCATTGGGGGCAAGCATTCCGTGTTGGAAGCGCTGCGTTCCGGCCGCACGATCAATAAAATATGGGTGGCCGAGCAGGCGCAAAAACAGCTGACGCAGCCGATCATCGCGGAGGCTAAGCAGCAAGGGGTTATCGTCCAGTTCGCCGATAAGCGGAAGCTGGATCAAATGGCCGGGGACATTCAGCATCAGGGCGTCGTCGCGCAGGTGGCTGCGTACGACTACGTAGACGTCGAGGATTTGCTTGCGCGCGCGGCGGAGAAGAATGAGACGCCGTTCCTGCTCATTTTGGACGAAATCGAAGATCCGCACAATCTCGGTTCGATTCTGCGGACGGCCGACTGCACGGGCGTACATGGCGTGATTATTCCTAAGCGGCGGTCCGTCGGATTGACAGCGACCGTCTCCAAGACATCGGCCGGCGCCGTTGAATACGTGCCGGTTGCGCGGGTCACGAACTTGGCACAGACGATCGAGCAGTTGAAGCAGCAGGGCGTCTGGATCGCCGGTGCGGACGTGGGCGCCAAGGCTCCGCTTTACCAGACAAACTTAAATTTGCCGCTGGCGATCGTGATCGGCAACGAGGGCAAAGGCATTGGCCGGCTCATTCGGGAAAAGTGCGACTTTCTTCTGCAGCTGCCGATGTTCGGTCAAATCAATTCACTGAACGCGTCGGTTGCCGCTTCCGTCTTTATGTACGAAGTGGTGCGCCAACGGCTTGCGGCACAGTGAGCGGCCACAGCCGGTTTGATCTCGGCGGGTGGTCGGCATGATCCAAGAAATTTTGATTGTGGACGGGTACAACATTATCGGAGCGTGGCCGGAGCTGCAGAAGCTGAAGGAAATCCGGCTCGAAGAAGCGCGGGACCGGTTGATTCAGATCATGGCGGAATACCAGTCGTACTCCGGGATGAAGGTCATTCTCGTCTTTGATGCTTACTTTGTACCCGGGCTGGGCGGTAAATACACACAGAGCAAGCTCCCCATCTATTTTACGAAAGAGAAAGAAACGGCGGACGAGCTGATTGAAAGATTGGTGGTCACCCATATCGGGCGGCGTAAGCAGATTTATGTAGCGACTTCGGATATGACCGAGCAGCACGTCATCTTCGGCAAGGGAGCCTACCGGGTTCCGGCCAGCGAGCTGCTGGTGAAGGTTCGCCTTGCGCGTCAGGAAATCCGGCGTAAGATCAAGGATGAGGCCGAAACCAAGCGAAATACGTTCGACAGCCGCTTAAGCGACGAGCAGCGCAAACGGCTCGAGGATTGGCGGCGTGAGCGATAAAATAGCGTAAGGCCGTGGGCTTTGAAGCTTTTGCTAGCGCGAATTTTATTGACGATGTTAGGTTACATAATGTATACTAATCCTATCTTTCAAGCGCAGGCCGGAGGGATTGTGGTGAGTGTCGACTTCAAAGAATTGAGAATGTACGAATACGACCTCAAGGCAGACGAAGATGTAGTCGAAGCGGTCCGCGAAGGCGATAGCGATGCGCTGGAATACTTGATTAACAAGTATCGAAACTTCGTAC
>NZ_BCPS01000014.1:0-42585 GCF_016586185.1 Paenibacillus sp. EPM92 | reverse complement strand
GCGCCAAGGCACGATCTTATTTTTTGATCGGAGCCGATCGAGAAGATATCGTACAGGAAGGCATGATCGGGCTGTACAAGTCCATTCGCGACTTCCGCGGCGATAAGCTTGCCTCTTTCAAAGCATTTGCCGAGCTCTGCATTACCCGTCAGATCATCACGGCTATCAAGACAGCCACCCGCCAGAAGCATATCCCACTTAACTCTTACGTTTCCTTGGACAAGCCGATCTACGATGAAGATTCAGATCGAACGTTGCTGGATGTCATTTGCGGTTCCCGCGTATCCGATCCGGAAGAACTGATTATTAATCAAGAGGAATTCAGCGGTCTGGAAGACAAGATGGGCGAGATTTTGAGCGATCTCGAGCGCAAAGTGCTGATGCTGTATTTGGACGGAAGATCCTATCAAGAAATTGCTGTAGATTTGGATCGCCATGTCAAGTCTATTGACAACGCCCTGCAGCGCGTTAAACGCAAATTGGAGAGATATTTGGAAGTTCGCGACGCATAAAGTAGGCACCTTTCCTCTACCCGAGAAGGTGCCCTTTTTTGTGCCGTTGACCGCTGTGGGTGGTTTAACAGCCCCGTTGACGGTCCATACTGGTAATAACGAGCATGACAGGTGTAATCCTTTTTCCTTGACATGAAGTATGCCGTGTGCTAAAGTGTTCAGGTAGCCTTAAAACGAGTAGGCGTTTTTTTGCTGGTCGCATAAGGTTGTAAATCAAAGGCTGGTCCGTAGGAGGTGTACATCATGCGGGTGATCATCACGTTAGCGTGCACAAACTGCAAGCAGAGAAACTATACGTCTTCCAAAAATAAGCGCAACCATCCTGACCGCATGGAGCTCAAGAAATATTGCAAATTTTGCAATGAACAAACGGCTCATCGCGAAACTCGCTAGTTTTTTGGAGGTGTAGTTGTGTCCTTTTTAGCTAAAGTGAAGCAGGGATTCGGCAGCACGTTTTCTTTTTTTGGGGACGCTTGGTCCGAGTTGAAAAAAGTGAAATGGCCCAGCCGTAAAGAGCTGATTAGTTACACGCTGGTCGTGTTGTTTACGGTCATCTTCGTGACGGTGTACTTCTACGTTCTGGACTTAGGGATTTCTGAGCTGCTTCGCCTCGTGTTTCAATAATTCAGGCTGATTGGTGGCGCTAATGGGAATGGAAAAAAGATGGTACGTCGTACATACCTATTCCGGGTATGAAAACAAGGTGAAGGCCAATTTAGAAAAACGTGTGGAATCCATGGACATGAAGGACAAGATCTTTCGCGTGCTCGTGCCTATGGAAGAAGAGCTTGTGAACAAAGACGGTAAGAAAAAGACCGTAATGCGTAAGGTATACCCGGGATACGTGCTGGTGGAGATGATCCAAACGGACGATTCCTGGTATGTTGTGCGCAATACGCCTGGCGTTACCGGCTTTGTCGGGTCGACCGGTTCCGGTTCGAAACCGACGGCTTTGCTTCCTGAAGAAGTAGAGTCGATTCTCAAGCATATGGGCATGGAAGAACCGAAACCGAAGATCGATTTCGAACTGAAAGAGACGGTTCGCGTGAAGGTCGGTCCGTTCGCCAACTTCGTTGGGTCCGTGGAAGAAATTCTGGTCGACAAAAGCAAGCTGAAGGTGCACGTCAATATGTTTGGCAGGGAAACGCCGTTGGAGCTTGACTACCATCAGGTGGAAAAGCTGTAACATGATCGTCTGTCATACTACGAACGAGGAGGTGTCACACAATGGCAAAAAAAGTTATCAAGATGGTAAAACTGCAAGTTCCAGCAGGTAAAGCGAATCCGGCGCCGCCGATCGGTCCGGCACTCGGTCAAGCAGGCGTTAACATCATGGCGTTCTGCAAAGAGTTCAACGCTCGTACCGCAGATCAAGCAGGTTTGATCATTCCGGTCGTAATCACGGTTTTCGAAGACCGTTCTTTCACGTTCGAGACAAAAACGCCTCCGGCTGCCGTTCTTTTGCGCGTAGCTGCAAAGATCGAAAAAGGATCCGGCGAACCGAACAAGAAGAAAGTCGCAACCGTAAAACGCTCGCAAGTGCGCGAAATCGCCGAGCAAAAAATGCCTGACCTGAACGCTGCATCCGTCGAGGCTGCTATGCGTATGATCGAAGGTACGGCTCGCAGCATGGGCGTAGTCATCGAGGACTAATCGAAGGCTGCCATGCTTAAGTTTTCCTCGTCGGAGGAGAACTTCAACCAGTGGGAGGATATTCCGCTAATACCACATAGGAGGACTGCAAAGTGGCTAAACACGGCAAAAAATACTTGGAAGCTTCCAAGTTGATCAACGCCGACACGTTCTATGAGCCGCTCGAAGCTATCGAGTTGGTTAAGAAGACGGCGGTAGCCAAATTCGACGAAACCGTCGAAGTGGCTGTGCGCTTGGGCGTAGACCCAAGAAAACAAGACCAAGCTGTTCGCGGCGTGGTTGTATTGCCTCACGGTACAGGTAAAACCAAACGTGTTCTTGTATTCGCAAAAGGCGAAAAAGCTAAAGAAGCGGAAGCGGCTGGCGCTGATTTCGTAGGCGATCAAGACATGATCAATAAAATCCAACAAGGTTGGTTCGACTTCGATGTCTGCGTAGCTACGCCGGACATGATGAGTGAAGTCGGTAAACTCGGTCGTATCTTGGGTGGTAAAGGTTTGATGCCTAACCCTAAAGCGGGCACTGTTACGTTTGACGTAGCGAAAGCCGTTCAGGAGATCAAGGCTGGTAAAATCGAATACCGTCTGGATAAAGCCGGACAAATCCATGCTCCGATCGGGAAAGTTTCCTTCGACGCCGAGAAGCTCGCAGAAAACTTCAAAGCCCTGATCGACGCGTTGAACAGAGCGAAACCGGCAGCTGCCAAAGGGGTATACCTGAAGAACATCGCGGTATCCTCGACGATGGGTCCGAGCGCTCGCATCAACGTAGCGAACCAACGATAAGGAACAGCTTGCCAGTTGACTTTCAAGGTCAGGCGTGCTAACCTAATTAGGTTCAATAACAAGTGAATATGCTTACCGTAGACAGCAGGTGCTTGGATGCTCCAAGCTTAATCTCCTGCCGAGGTGTTATGATAAACGTTCGATATTCGAAGCTTTACGGCTAGTGAATATGGGAATCATCATGCCTTCGCGTTGTCTGCGAAGGCATTTTCGTTTTTAGGCGAAGATGTTTTCGACAGACGCTCGGCTAGTGCGGACGATGTTTACGATAAGTTTCGGGTTACAAGGAGAATGCTTAGGAAGACGGTTACGGTTTTCTATTGAAAACTTGGCAGATGCTTTCGAAGCAGTTTTCTGACGAAAACTTGTAGGAGGTGCAAAAATGGCAAACGCAAAAATCATTGAGCAAAAAGCGGCTCAGGTGACGGAAGTATCCGAAAAACTGAAAGCAAGCTCCTGCGCGATTGTTGCGGACTACCGCGGTTTGAACGTAGCTCAAGTGACTGAGCTTCGTAAACAATTGCGTGAAGCCGGCATTGAGTTCCAAGTATTGAAAAATACGTTGGTACGCCGCGCGACAGCAACTGCAGAATTGACGGAACTGGACTCGTTCTTGAGCGGTCCTACCGCAATTGCATTCAGCAAAGACGACATTATCGCTCCTGCCAAAATCCTGACGGATTTTGCTAAGAAGAACGATAAATTGGAAGTTAAAGCAGGCGTGGTTGAAGGCAAAGTTGTAGACTTCAATCAAATCAAAGCATTGGCTGAACTGCCTTCCCGCGAAGGTCTTCTGTCCATGTTGCTCAGCGTGCTCCAAGCTCCAGTGCGCAACTTCGCCCTTGCGGTTAAAGCTGTCGCTGAGAAGCAAGAAGGCGGCGCGCAAGCGTAATACAAGCCGTACCTGTGCAAGACCACAAACTAAAACATCTTAATTAAGATAATGGAGGTTTAACCATGAGCAAAGAGCAAATCTTGGAAGCCATTAAAGGCATGACAGTATTGGAACTGAACGACCTGGTTAAAGCAATCGAAGAAGAATTCGGCGTAACTGCAGCAGCTCCAGTAGCTGTCGTTGCAGGCGCTGGCGCAGCAGCAGTCGAAGAGCAAACTGAATTCGACGTCATCTTGAACAACGCTGGTGCATCCAAAATCAACGTTATCAAAGTTGTTCGCGAAATCACAGGCCTCGGCTTGAAAGAAGCAAAAGATCTCGTAGACAACGCTCCGAAAGCGTTGAAAGAGAAAGTATCCAAAGAAGAAGCAGAAGCTGTAAAAGCAAAATTGGAAGAAGCAGGCGCTTCCGTAGAAGTGAAGTAATTAACTTCCAAACGCACCCCTTGTTCGAGGACGACCTCTGCAAGGGGTTTTGCTTTTGTCTGCAAAAAAGAATGGGAGGATTCGCGCATGGCGGAACACTATTACACGTCTAAGCCAAGTGTAGAGCATGATTTGCATCGGATTGAGGAGACGCTGCGCGGGCATAAGTTTGTATTTATGACGGATGCGGGCGTATTTTCCAAAAAAGGTGTCGATTTCGGATCGAAGCTTCTCGTGGAGACGGTTGAATTGACGCCCCAAGCTAAAGTGCTGGATGTTGGATGCGGATACGGGCCGATAGGTCTGGCCGCTGCTTGGATCGCGGCGCAAGGTCATGTCACGATGCTGGATATCAACGAACGAGCGATATCTTTGGCTAGAAGGAATGCGGAGCATAACCGCATTGCCAATGTGACGATTGTACAAAGCGATCTGCTTGCCGCGGTGAAAGGCCAGTTTTTCGATGCGGTGCTTACGAATCCTCCGATTCGTGCAGGAAAAGAGACGGTGCATCGCATATTCGAGCAAGCGCATGAAGCCTTGCTGGAAGGCGGGGCGCTATGGGTCGTCATTCAGAAGAAGCAGGGTGCGCCTTCGGCTTACGCGAAGCTCGAATCTCTCTTTTCGCAAGTGGAAGAAGTGGAACGGGACCGCGGCTATTGGATCATCAAGGCGACGAAATAGCGATAGAACGAGCTGGTGCAATCGCATCTTTCCGTTTTTCGCCGATGATGGGAATTATGTTGACTTGTATTTTGCACTGTGTTATTATAGTAAAATGTCAGCATTATGATTGGGTAATTTGTCTTTAGTTCACTAAAATGTCAAGAAGTTTTTTATGCCTCGGTTGAATAAAATTTAAACATCTGACGTATAATGTTTAGATTTTACGTAAACCCTACAAGGTATGTAGAAAATTGTGGTAACAATGAAGTGAAAAAAAGGTCTATTAATTTGCATCAGGATTAGAAGCTTCTACAAGAAGTTTGACTTCGCGAGTGCATGAGTCGAGAAGGCTTCCCGCAGAGGCTTTTATTTTGTTCTATTGAGTAGACATGAGGGGTGAATCTAAGTTGGCGGGTCATCTTGTTCAATTAGGTCGACGTAAACGCAGGTCTTACGCTCGGATTCATGAGGTTTTGGAAGTGCCAAACCTTATTGAAATTCAACAAAAATCATATCAATGGTTTTTGGATGAGGGATTGCGCGAAATGTTTCAAGATATTTCCCCGATTCAGGATTTTACGGGGAATTTGGTGTTGGAATTTATCGACTATTCTCTCGGAGAGCCGAAGTATTCGGTGGATGAGTCCAAGGAACGCGATGTGACCTTCGCAGCGCCGCTTCGAGTGAAAGTGCGCCTGATCAACAAAGAAACCGGAGAGGTTAAAGAACAGGAAGTGTTCATGGGAGACTTCCCTCTGATGACCGAAACGGGAACTTTCATTATTAACGGTGCGGAACGGGTTATCGTCAGTCAGCTGGTTCGATCCCCCAGCGTCTATTTTAGCACCAAGGTCGACAAAAACGGGAAGAAAACCTATACGGCTACAGTCATTCCGAACCGCGGCGCATGGCTCGAGCTCGAGACGGATGCCAAGGACATTATTTATGTTCGGATCGATCGTACGCGGAAAATTCCGGTTACCGTATTGCTTCGCGCACTCGGCTTTGGAACGGATGCGGAAATTATCGATTTGCTCGGCGACGATGAATATATTCGCAACACCTTGGATAAAGACAATACGGACTCTACCGACAAGGCTCTGATCGAAATTTACGAGCGTCTTCGTCCGGGTGAGCCGCCTACGCTCGATAACGCCAGAAGCTTGCTGGTCGCGCGTTTCTTCGATCCGAAGCGATACGATCTGGCTAACGTAGGCCGTTACAAAATTAATAAGAAGCTTCATATTAAAAATCGCTTGTTCAATCAGCGTTTAGCTGAAACGCTCGTTGACCCGGGCACAGGCGAAATCATTGCGGAAGCCGGTCAGTTGATCGATCGGCGATTGCTCGACACGATTCTTCCATTCCTGGAAGATAGCGTAGGCTTCAAAGAGTACAACATCACGAATGGTGTGGTGGAGAATGATCGTATCCCGCTGCAGTGCATCAATGTTTACTCGCCGATCGAAGACGGCAAAGTCGTGAAAGTGATTGCTAACGGTAAAATCGACAAAACCGTCAAGCACATTACACCTGCCGACATCATTGCGTCTATTAATTACTTTATGGACTTGCTGCATGGAATCGGCAGCACCGACGATATCGACCATCTCGGGAACCGTCGTCTCCGCTCCGTAGGCGAGCTGCTCCAGAACCAATTCCGGATCGGTTTGTCCCGGATGGAGCGTGTCGTTCGTGAACGGATGTCCATTCAAGACGTCAACACGATTACCCCGCAGCAGCTGATCAACATTCGTCCGGTCATTGCGTCGATTAAAGAGTTTTTCGGAAGCTCGCAGTTGTCCCAATTTATGGACCAAACGAATCCGCTGGCCGAACTGACGCATAAACGGCGCTTATCCGCTCTCGGACCAGGTGGTTTGACCCGTGAGCGCGCAGGCTTTGAAGTCCGCGACGTGCATCACTCCCATTATGGACGGATGTGCCCGATCGAGACGCCAGAGGGTCCGAACATCGGTTTGATCAACTCCTTGTCGACGTTCGCGCGCGTGAATGAGTTTGGATTTATCGAGGCGCCTTATCGTCGCGTCGATCCCAACACGGGAGTCGTTACGGATGAGATTTCGTATTTGACCGCCGATGAAGAGGATAACTACGTTGTCGCTCAGGCGAATGCCGAACTGACCGAAGACGGCAAGTTTGCCAACGATACGGTCATTGTTCGTTACAAAGACGATAACTTGAGAATTGCCAAAGACCGCGTCGACTATATGGACGTTTCTCCGAAACAGGTCGTATCCGTCGCGACGGCGCTCATTCCGTTCTTGGAGAACGATGACTCGAACCGTGCCCTCATGGGATCGAACATGCAGCGTCAGGCCGTACCTTTGCTCATTCCGAAGGCGCCGCTCGTCGGGACGGGAATGGAGCATAAGTCGGCGAAAGATTCCGGTGTGTGTATCGTTTCCAAAGTGAACGGGGTTGTAGAGAAGGTTTCCGCCAACGAGATCTGGGTGCGCCGTCAGGAAATTGTAGATGGCCGCGTCGTTAATGGCGATATCATTAAACATAAATTGCATAAATTTTTACGTTCTAACCAAGGGACTTGCATCAACCAACGTCCGATTTGCCATAAAGGCGAGCAAGTCCGTGTCGGCGACATTCTAGCCGACGGGCCTTCGACGGAACAAGGCGAATTGGCGCTTGGCCGCAACGTGGTCGTAGCCTTCATGACATGGGAAGGGTACAACTACGAGGATGCGATTTTGCTGAGCGAACGACTGGTGAAGGAAGATGTGTATACTTCCATTCACATTGAAGAATACGAATCCGAAGCGCGTGACACGAAGCTCGGACCGGAAGAAATTACGCGCGATATCCCGAACGTCGGGGAAGATGCGTTGAAGAACCTTGACGAACGCGGAATTATCCGTGTCGGCGCGGAAATCGCCGCAGGCGATATCCTGGTCGGTAAAGTAACGCCGAAAGGCGTGACCGAGCTGACGGCGGAAGAACGTTTGCTTCATGCGATCTTCGGCGAGAAGGCGCGTGAAGTTCGCGACACGTCCCTCCGCGTGCCGCATGGTACGGACGGTATCGTCGTTGACGTGAAGGTGTTTACCCGCGAGAACGGAGACGAGCTGCCGCCGGGCGTCAATCAACTGGTTCGTGTCTATATTGCCCAAAAACGGAAAATTTCCGAGGGCGATAAGATGGCCGGTCGTCACGGTAACAAAGGTGTCGTTGCCCGCATCTTACCGGAAGAGGACATGCCGTTCCTTCCGGACGGTACGCCTGTTGAAGTTGTTTTGAACCCGCTCGGCGTTCCTTCGCGGATGAACATCGGTCAAGTTCTTGAGGTTCACTTGGGCATGGCTGCGAGATATCTCGGCATCCATACCGCTACGCCGGTATTCGACGGCGCTCGCGAATACGACGTGTTCGATACGATGGAAGAAGCCGGCATGCAGCGCAACGGTAAGACGCTTCTGTTTGACGGCCGCACCGGCGATCCGTTCGAACGGGAAGTTACCGTCGGCGTCATGTATATGATCAAGCTTGCGCACATGGTTGACGATAAAATCCATGCGCGCTCCACAGGTCCATACTCGCTCGTTACGCAACAGCCGCTTGGCGGTAAGGCCCAGTTCGGCGGCCAGCGTTTCGGGGAGATGGAAGTATGGGCGCTTGAGGCCTATGGTGCCGCCTATACGCTGCAGGAAATATTGACCGTTAAATCCGATGACGTCGTCGGCCGCGTGAAAACGTACGAATCGATCGTCAAGGGCGAGAATGTGCCGGAACCTGGCGTACCGGAGTCGTTCAAGGTTTTGATCAAGGAACTTCAAAGCTTGGGGATGGACGTGAAGATTCTCTCCGAGAACGAAGAAGAGATCGAAATGAAAGAAATGGACGACGAAGACGAAGTGACAAGCGACAAGCTGAACTTGAATTTAGAAGGCGCAGAGATGGGTGTAGAGTAAGCTCTGCCAGCAGAATAAGCATTGTGCCTTGGGTGCTAACCGGCATCTAAGGCACATATCGATACGGCGCATGCGTCCGATAGCGTTTTGACAGACAAAACATGGAGGAGGGTTGCTCCTTGATCGACGTCAACAATTTTGAGTTCATGAAAATCGGTTTGGCTTCCCCGGACAAGATCCGTTCGTGGTCCCGCGGCGAAGTGAAGAAGCCGGAGACAATCAACTATAGAACTTTGAAGCCGGAAAAAGAAGGTCTGTTTTGCGAGAAAATTTTCGGACCGACCAAGGACTGGGAATGTCATTGCGGTAAGTACAAACGTGTCCGTTACAAAGGGGTCGTGTGCGATCGCTGCGGCGTTGAAGTGACGCGCCAGAAAGTTCGCCGCGAGCGGATGGGGCATATCGAACTTGCCGCTCCGGTATCTCATATTTGGTACTTCAAAGGTATTCCTAGCCGTATGGGGCTTGCGCTCGATATGTCTCCGCGTTCCTTGGAAGAAATCATTTACTTCGCTTCCTATGTGGTCACCGATCCGGGTGATACGCCGCTGGAGAAAAAACAGCTGTTGTCTGAGAAGGAATACCGCAGCTATCGCGAGAAATACGGCTACGCCTTCCAAGCCGGTATGGGCGCGGAAGCCGTTAAGAAGCTGCTGCAGGATATCGATATCGAGAAAGAAGTCGATATGCTGAAGGAAGAGCTTAAGACGGCCCAAGGTCAACGCCGTAACCGTGCGATTAAGCGTCTTGAAGTCATGGAGGCGTTCCGGAATTCCAAAAATATGCCGGAGTGGATGGTGCTCGACGTACTGCCGGTCATCCCGCCGGAGCTTCGTCCGATGGTTCAGTTGGACGGCGGCCGCTTTGCGACCTCCGACTTGAACGATTTGTATCGCCGCGTGATTAACCGGAACAACCGGTTGAAGCGTCTGCTCGATCTCGGCGCGCCGGACATCATCGTGCAGAACGAGAAACGGATGCTCCAGGAAGCCGTTGACGCTTTGATCGACAACGGCCGCCGCGGCCGTCCGGTAACGGGTCCGGGGAACCGGCCGTTGAAATCCCTCAGTCATATGCTGAAAGGGAAGCAAGGACGTTTCCGTCAAAACCTGCTCGGTAAACGGGTAGACTATTCCGGTCGTTCCGTTATCGTAGTTGGGCCGAGCCTGAAGATGTACCAGTGCGGTCTTCCTAAGGAAATGGCACTTGAATTGTTTAAGCCCTTCGTCATGAAGGAGCTTGTTAATAAAGGTCTTGCGCATAACATCAAGAGCGCGAAGCGCAAAGTGGAACGCGTAAGTCCGGAAGTTTGGGACGTGCTCGAAGAAGTCATTAAAGAGCATCCGGTTCTGTTGAACCGTGCCCCTACCCTTCACCGTTTGGGCATTCAGGCGTTCGAACCGATTCTGGTCGAAGGCCGCGCCATTAAGCTTCACCCGCTCGTCTGTACGGCATACAATGCCGACTTCGACGGCGACCAAATGGCGGTGCACGTGCCGTTGTCGGCGGAAGCGCAGGCCGAAGCCCGCGTACTGATGCTGGCGTCTGGGAACATCTTGAACCCGAAAGACGGTAAGCCGGTTGTTACGCCTTCGCAGGATATGGTTCTCGGAAGCTTCTATCTGACAACGGAGAACAAAAACTCGAAGGGCTCACTAACGATCATTCGTACGGTAGCGGAAGCGGTGTCGATGTATCATCGCGGCGACGCTTCGCTTCATGCCCGTGTTGCGATCCCGGCGAAAGCGCTGGGTAAAACCAGCTTTACGCCAGAGCAGCAGGAAGCGATATTGATTACTACGGTCGGTAAAATCATTTTCAATGAGATTTATCCGAAAGATTTCCCGTATATCAACGAAGCGACGAAAGCGAACTTGTTGAACGGTGTATCCGACAACTATTTCGTGTTCGAGAAGGGCGGAGACATCCGCGCCAAGATGGAAGAGCTGCCGGAGACGAAAGCCGTAGGTAAAGACTACCTCGGTACGATCATCGCAGAATGCTTCCGTCGATATCATACGACCCAAACATCGATCATTCTCGACAATATTAAACAGCTTGGGTTCACGTACTCGACGCGTGCGGGGATTACGATCGCGGTAGCCGACGTTACGGTACCTACCGAGAAGGATCAGATTCTGGCTGAGTCCGACGAGAAAGTCAAAGTCGTGACGAACCAGTACCGCCGCGGTTTGATCACCGATGACGAGCGTTATGATCGTGTCATCGCGATCTGGAGCAAGGCGAAGGACGAAATTACCGATATTCTGATGAAATCGCTCGACAAATACAATTCCATCAACATGATGGTGGAATCCAAAGCACGGGGTAACAAATCGCAGATCACCCAACTGGGCGGTATGCGCGGTCTGATGGCGAATCCGTCGGGTAAAATCATGGAGTTGCCGATCAAATCGAACTTCCGCGAAGGCCTGACCGTCTTGGAGTACTTTATCTCCACGCACGGAGCGCGTAAAGGTTTGGCGGATACGGCGCTTCGTACGGCGGATTCCGGTTACCTGACGCGTCGTCTAGTCGACGTGGCGCAGGACGTTATCGTTCGCGATGAAGACTGCGGTACGGACAAAGGTTTCATGGTCAGCACGATTCGCGACGGGAAAGAGATCATTGAAGATCTGTACGACCGGATTGAAGGCCGTTATTCCTTTGAAACGGTTCGCCATCCGCAAACCGGCGAAATCCTGGTATCCCGCAATGAGCTGATCGAAGCCTCGATCGCTGATAAAATCATCGCGGCGAACGTAGAACGTATTCAAATTCGTTCCGTACTGAGCTGCCGTTCCAAGCATGGCGTATGTAAAAAATGTTACGGACGCAACCTGGCTACGGGTCAACACGTTGAAATCGGGGAAGCGGTCGGTATTATTGCCGCCCAATCCATCGGCGAACCGGGTACCCAGCTCACGATGCGTACGTTCCATACCGGCGGCGTTGCCGGCGACGATATTACACAAGGTTTGCCACGGATTCAGGAGTTGTTCGAGGCTCGGAATCCGAAGGGGCAAGCGATCATTTCGGAGATCGACGGCGTGGTTAAGGAAATTCGCGAAGCGAAAGACCGCCGCGAGATTGAAGTGCAGGGCGAAGCCGAATCCAAAACGTATGCGGTGCCGTACGGCTCTCGGATTCGCGTGACCGTGAACCAGAACGTAGAAGCCGGCGACGAGCTGACAGAAGGCTCCATCGACCCGAAAGAAATGCTGCGCATCAAAGGGATTCGCGGTGTGCAAAACTATATCCTGCAAGAGGTTCAACGCGTTTACCGGAATCAAGGGGTAGAAATCAACGACAAGCACGTTGAGGTTATGATCCGTCAGATGCTGCGCAAAATTCGCATCGTAGATGCCGGTAATACCACGCTGCTTCCAGGTTCGTTCGTCGATATTCATGAATATGAAGAAGCGAACAAGGTGGCGCTCTTTGCAGGCGAAGAACCGGCTGTAGCCAAACCCGTATTGCTCGGGATTACGAAAGCGTCGCTCGAAACCGACTCCTTCTTGTCGGCCGCATCTTTCCAAGAGACGACTCGCGTACTTACGGACGCTGCCATCAAAGGGAAGGTCGACCAGTTGCTCGGCTTGAAAGAGAACGTCATTATCGGCAAACTGATTCCGGCAGGTACGGGAATGAGCCGTTACCGCAATATTCGGATCACCGATCCGAATGCCGAGCCGGAGGATGAACAGACCGACGAGGCGCCGGAAGCAGTAACTGTTGAATAGATTATGAATTGAAATGCGCCGTTTGCTTTCTTGCCATCTGTAAAAATTGCGAGAAAGCGAGCGGCGATTCTTGACACGATATAAGCGAAGTGCTAATATATCAAAGTGTGCCATTTTACATGCCTCGTCACCTGTCATTCGGAGGGGATTCAACCTGAGTCTCGATAAAGTAAAGCAGGCTGCGAAATTGACAATAGGCACCAAGCAAGCGATGAAGCTGGTGGAGCTAGGAGAGGCCACGGAAGTTTTTATTGCTAAAGATGCAGATCCGCGGATCACGATAAAAATGGTTAACCTCTGCAAGAAAATGGGGGTTAAAGTCACTTACGTGGAATCCATGAATATGTTAGGTAAAGCGTGTGGCATCGAAGTAGGCGCCGCTATGGCGGCTGTAGTGAATGAATAAAGAGCCGACGTTTTTGTTCGGGAAAATGCAACAAACTCCCGGGCAAAAACGTTTCCTATGTTCATTTACGATTCGCCTGGATCTGTGGGCTTGAAAAAACGGAAGAACATTCATTTTGAAGGAGGTGGCCACAATGCCAACAATTAACCAGCTCGTTCGTAAAGGACGCCAAGCGAAAGTAGTTAAATCCAAATCCCCAGCTCTTCAAAGAGGCTTCAACGCTTTGAAAAGAGAGCAAACGGATATCAGCTCCCCTCAAAAACGCGGTGTATGTACTCGTGTAGGTACAATGACACCAAAAAAACCGAACTCCGCACTTCGTAAATATGCGCGTGTTCGTTTGACTAACCGTGTTGAGGTAACAGCTTACATCCCGGGTATCGGACACAACCTGCAAGAGCACAGCGTCGTTCTGATCCGCGGCGGTCGGGTAAAAGACCTTCCAGGGGTACGTTACCACATCGTTCGCGGCGCGCTCGATACTGCAGGCGTGAACAACCGTAAGCAAGCTCGTTCCAAGTACGGCGCGAAACGCCCGAAAGTGAAAAAGTAATTTTTTATTTTAAAAAATCGAATGCACTTTTTGAGAAAGGGGGATAACTATGCCTCGTAAAGGTCCAGTTACTCGCAGAGACGTATTGCCAGATCCGGTATACAACAGCAAATTGGTTACTCGTTTGATCAACCGCATCATGATTGACGGTAAAAGAGGAGTAGCACAATCTATTCTGTACAATGCCTTCAATCTGATTCAAGAGCGTACAGGTAAAGATCCGATGGAAGTGTTTGAACAAGCCATCAAGAACATCATGCCTGTCCTCGAAGTCAAAGCTCGCCGTGTGGGGGGCGCCAACTATCAAGTTCCGATCGAAGTTCGTCCGGAGCGCCGCTCCACTTTGGGACTTCGTTGGCTCGTCAACTACTCCCGTCTTCGCGGTGAGAAGACGATGGAAGAAAGATTGGCTGCCGAAATCATGGATGCCAGCAACAACACTGGTGCTTCCGTGAAAAAACGTGAAGATACGCACAAAATGGCTGAAGCCAACAAAGCGTTCGCACACTATCGTTGGTAAAATACAATTCCTATTTTTAGGAAGGAGACAACCTGATGGCTAGACAGTTCTCCTTGAAAGATACGCGTAACATCGGGATTATGGCGCATATCGATGCTGGTAAGACGACTACAACTGAGCGTATCTTGTTCTATACAGGCCGCGTGCACAAAATCGGTGAAGTTCACGAAGGTGCAGCTACGATGGACTGGATGGAGCAAGAGCAAGAGCGCGGAATCACGATTACTTCCGCTGCTACAACAGCTCAATGGAAAGATCACCGCATCAATATTATCGACACCCCGGGACACGTTGACTTCACAGTTGAGGTTGAGCGTTCCCTCCGCGTATTGGACGGAGCAGTAGGCGTATTCAGTGCCAAAGAAGGCGTTGAGCCGCAATCGGAAACCGTTTGGAGACAAGCGGACCGTTATGGTGTTCCACGGATTGCTTATGTCAATAAAATGGACATCATCGGCGCAGACTTCTTGCAAGTTATCGAATCGATGCGCGCGAAGCTTGGTGCGAACGCAGTGGCTATCCAACTGCCGATCGGTGCCGAGAATGATTTCAAAGGCGTTATCGATTTGATCGAGCGTAAAGCCTATGTGTACAAAGACGATTTGGGTAAAGATCCTATTGAGTCTGATGTACCTGCGGAATACGCAGATAAAGTCGAGGAGCTTCGCTCTGAGCTTGTCGAGAAAGTTGCAGAACTGGACGAAGAGCTTATGATGAAATACCTCGAAGGCGAAGAGCTGACGATCGAAGAAATTAAAGGTGCATTGCGCAAAGGCGTTTGTTCCGTTAGTATCTTCCCGGTCATCTGCGGCTCGTCTTACCGTAACAAAGGCGTTCAAATGATGCTGGATGCAGTTATTGATTACCTGCCGTCTCCACTCGATGTACCGGACATCAAAGGTACGCTGGACGACGGTACGGAAGTTGTTCGCAAATCCTCTGACGATCAACCGTTTGCGGCACTTGCGTTCAAAATCATGACGGATCCGTTTGTCGGTAAATTGACGTTCTTCCGCGTATATTCCGGTGTATTGAACTCCGGTTCCTACGTATTGAACGCAACGAAAGGCAAACGTGAACGGATCGGCCGTATTCTCCAAATGCACGCGAACAGCCGCCAAGAGATCAGCGAAGTTTACTCCGGTGATATCGCAGCTGCCGTTGGCTTGAAGGATACCGTTACCGGCGATACGCTGTGTGATGAGAAAAACCCGGTCGTTCTCGAATCCATGAACTTCCCAGAGCCGGTTATCCAGCTCGCAGTTGAGCCGAAAACAAAAGCCGACCAAGATAAAATGGGCGTTGCTTTGGCCAAGCTCTCCGAGGAAGATCCGACTTTCCGCGCACACACGGACGAAGAAACAGGCCAAACGATTATCTCCGGTATGGGTGAGCTTCACCTTGAGATTATCGTTGACCGTATGCTTCGCGAGTTCAAGGTAGAAACTAACGTGGGTAAACCGCAGGTTGCTTACCGTGAAACGTTCCGTCAACCGGCTAGAGTCGAAGGCAAGTTCGTTCGCCAATCCGGTGGCCGTGGTCAATACGGACATTGTTGGGTGGAGTTCGAACCGCTTGAGCCGGGAACTGGCTTCCAGTTCGAAAGCAAAATCGTGGGTGGATCGATTCCTAAGGAATTCGTTGCTCCGATCCAAGCGGGTATTGAAGAGTCTATGAAAAACGGCGTATACGCAGGCTTCCCGCTTGTGGATATCAAAGCTACCGTCGTTGACGGATCTTACCATGACGTCGACTCCTCGGAGATGGCGTTTAAGATTGCCGGTTCGATGGCACTTAAAGCAGCGGCTGAGAAGTGTAAACCGGTATTGCTTGAGCCGATCATGAAAGTCGAAGTTACCGTTCCGGAAGAGTACATGGGCGACGTTATGGGCGACCTGAACTCCCGCCGCGGACGTATCGAAGGTATGGATGCGCGTTTCGGCGCACAAATCATTCGTGCCAAGGTGCCTTTGTCCGAAATGTTCGGTTACTCCACAACTTTGCGTTCCCGTACGCAAGGCCGTGGCGTATACTCGATGGAAATCTCGCACTATGAAGAAGTACCTAAGTCGATTGCGGAAGAAATCGTCGCAAAAAACAAAGGTGCCTAATATAAATCCCATTATCTAAGGAGGCAATCCACTCATGGCAAAAGCGAAATTTGAACGCAATAAGCCGCACGTTAACATTGGTACGATCGGTCACGTTGACCATGGTAAAACAACGTTGACAGCGGCAATCACAACTGTATTGTCGAAAAAATACGGCGGTGCCGCTGTAGCATTTGACCAAATCGATAAAGCTCCAGAAGAGCGCGAGCGCGGTATCACGATCTCCACTGCGCACGTTGAATATGAAACGCCTAACCGCCACTACGCACACGTAGACTGCCCAGGCCACGCCGACTATGTTAAAAACATGATCACCGGCGCAGCGCAAATGGACGGCGCGATCCTGGTTGTATCCGCAGCTGACGGCCCTATGCCGCAAACTCGCGAGCACATCCTGTTGTCCCGCCAAGTAGGCGTGCCTTACATCGTCGTATTCTTGAACAAATGCGACATGGTTGAAGACGAAGAGTTGCTTGAACTGGTTGAAATGGAAGTTCGCGACCTTCTTAACGAGTATGAGTTCCCTGGCGACGACACTCCGATCGTTCGCGGCGCAGCTCGTGAAGCTCTTCAAAACCCAGACGGTCCTTGGGCTGACAAAATCGTTGAGCTGTTCGAGCACATCGACACTTACATCCCAACGCCTGAGCGCGATACAGACAAGCCTTTCCTGATGCCGGTAGAGGACGTGTTCACGATCACTGGTCGTGGTACCGTTGCTACAGGTCGTGTAGAGCGCGGTGTAATTAAAGTCGGCGATGAGGTCGAAATCATCGGTCTTCAAGAAGACACTCGCAAATCCGTTGTTACGGGCGTAGAGATGTTCCGTAAATTGCTTGATTCCGCACAAGCTGGCGACAACGTTGGCGCATTGCTTCGCGGTGTAGACCGTAAAGATATCGAGCGTGGTCAAGTATTGGCTAAACCGGGTTCGGTTAAGCCTCACACGAACTTCACGGCTCAAATCTACGTTCTGACTAAAGAAGAGGGTGGCCGTCACAAGCCTTTCTTCACAGGTTACCGTCCGCAGTTCTACTTCCGTACAACTGACGTTACGGGTATCATCAACTTGCCGGAAGGCACAGAGATGGTTATGCCTGGCGACAACATCACGGTAACGGTTGAGCTGATCTCGCCAATCGCTATCGAAGAAGGTACTCGCTTCGCAATTCGCGAAGGCGGCCGTACAGTTGGCGCCGGTGCCGTTGCTTCCATCCAAAAATAATTGCAGTTTCCAATCCCTTCATCTAAATAGATGAAGGGATTATTTATTTTTAGGCAAAAGTCGCTTTTCTTCTTGCTTTTTGTTTCAACATTTAATATAATAGTGAACGTTGGTCTGTGACGTTGCGATGATGTGAGAGGTTGCTGACACACCCGGCTCCTTTGCCATAGGGGCGGTCGTCAGGAGATTTTCACGGAGTATGTCCGATACTAAATTGGGCGATAGAAGGAGGGAATACTATGGCAAAGCAAAAGATTCGTATTCGTTTGAAGGCTTATGATCACAGAGTTTTGGATCAATCCGCTGAGAAAATTGTGGACACAGCCAAGCGTTCCGGTGCTGGAGTGTCTGGTCCGATTCCGCTTCCAACCGAGAAGCAAATCATCACGATCTTGCGCGCGGTACACAAGTACAAAGATTCGCGCGAGCAATTCGAAATGCGTACGCATAAGCGTTTGATCGATATCGTCAATCCGACGCCGCAAACCGTTGATGCGTTGATGCGTTTGGATCTGCCGTCCGGTGTGGACATCGAAATCAAACTGTAATATACACATTGTGGATAAACTTAAAGCAAGAGAGGAAAAGAGGTGTCAACGATGACTAAAGGTATCTTAGGTAAGAAACTTGGGATGACTCAAGTGTTTACTCCCGAAGGATTGGTTGTACCGGTTACCGTAATCCAGGCAGGTCCTTGCACCGTGCTGCAAAAGAAAGATGCGGAGAATGACGGTTACGAAGCCATCCAAATCGGTTTTGAAGAGAAGAAAGAACACAGAGCGAATAAACCGGAGTTGGGCCATGCGAAGAAAGCTGGAGCAACACCTAAGCGCTACATTAAAGAGATTCGCGGTATTGAGATTGCTGGTTATGAAGTTGGCCAGGAAATCAAAGCCGATCTATTCTCCGAAGGCGAATTCGTTGATGTAACTGGAACATCCAAAGGTAAAGGGTTCCAAGGTAATATCAAAAGACATAACCAATCCAGAGGTCCAATGGCTCACGGTTCCCGTTATCACCGCGGTCCTGGTTCCATGGGTTCGATCCAAGCTAACCGTGTTCCGAAGGGTAAAAAACTGCCAGGACATATGGGTACGGAAACTGTAACTATCCAGAAGCTTGAAGTGGTTAAAGTCGATGCTGAGCGTAACGTGCTCTTGATTAAAGGCTCCATTCCGGGTCCTAAAAATAGCTTCGTAACCGTTAAATCTACGGTGAAGAAGTAAGAAAGCAAGAAAGGAGGATAACAAATGCCAAAAGTAGCAGTATTTAATGTTAGTGGTTCGCAAGTTGGCGAATTGGAATTGGCGGATAGCGTGTTTGGTATCGAACCGCATGCTTACGCGTTAAACCAGGCGGTGCTTTTGCAACGCGCTTCGCTTCGCATGGGAACTCATAAAGTTAAAGGGCGTTCCGAAGTTCGCGGCGGCGGTCGTAAGCCTTGGAAACAAAAAGGTACGGGTCGTGCGCGTCAAGGTAGTATCCGCTCTCCGCAATGGAAAGGCGGCGGCGTCGTTTTCGGACCGACACCTCGCAGCTATTCGTTCAAATTGCCAAAGAAAGTACGTCGCTTGGCGATTAAATCCGCGTTGTCTTCCAAGGTGCTGGCAAGTGAGATTATCGTATTGGATCAGCTTCAATTGGCAGCTCCAAAAACGAAAGATTTCGCAGCGATCTTGAACAACTTGAAAGTAGAACGTAAGGCTTTGGTCGTAACGGCAGCTTATGACGAGAACGTAGCGTTGTCCGCGCGTAATATCCCAGGCGTGAAGTTTGTCGCGGCTGAAGGTATTAATGTGCTTGACGTTATGGTGTACGACAAGCTGATCATTACGAAAGATGCGGTGCAAAAAGTAGAGGAGGTGTTTGCGTAATGAAAAACCCTCGCGATATTATTAAGCGCCCGATCATTACTGAACGTACCAGCGAAATGATGGCTGAGAAGAAATATGTGTTCGAGGTTGATATCCGTTCCAACAAAACGGAAGTCAAACAAGCGATCGAGCAAATTTTCAAAGTGAAAGTAACCAATGTAAATACATTGAGAATGCCGGCTAAGCCTAAGCGTTACGGTCGTTACTCCGGATATACGTCCGAGTGGAAAAAAGCGATTGTTACTCTTACGCCAGACAGCAAAGAACTCGAATTTTTCGAGTCCGTCTAAAGCATAATTTTTGAAGTAAGGAGGGAATCCACGTGCCAATCAAAAAATATAAGCCTACGTCCCCGGCCAGACGTGCGATGTCGGTTTTGACATTCGAAGAAATCACAACATCGACGCCGGAGAAATCGCTTTTGGCTCCTCTGAGCAAAAAAGCGGGTCGTAACAACCAAGGTAAAATTACGGTTCGTCACCAAGGCGGCGGACATAAGCGTAAATACCGCATTATCGATTTTAAACGGAATAAAGATGGAATACCCGGTCGCGTTGCTACAATCGAGTATGATCCGAACCGTTCCGCTAACATCGCGCTGATCCATTACGTGGATGGCGAAAAACGCTACATCATCGCTCCTAAAGGCTTGAAAGTGGGCGACCAAGTCGTATCCGGTCCGGATGCAGACATCAAAGTAGGTAACGCGCTTCCGCTCGAGAATATCCCGGTCGGTACGGTTATCCACAATATTGAGTTGAAACCTGGCAAAGGCGGCCAATTGGTTCGCGCTGCTGGTACAGAAGCTCAGTTGCTCGGTAAAGAAGATCAATACGTAACGATTCGTTTGTCTTCCGGCGAAATGAGAAAAATCCTCAAAGTTTGCCGCGCAACGGTCGGTTCCGTAGGTAACGAAGATTACGAACTTGTCAAAATCGGTAAAGCAGGACGTTCCCGTTGGCTCGGTCAAAGACCGGAAGTTCGCGGTTCCGTCATGAACCCGAACGATCACCCGCACGGTGGTGGTGAAGGCCGCTCCCCGATCGGTCGTAAATCTCCAATGTCTCCATGGGGCAAACCGACGCTCGGATACAAAACACGGAAGAAAAACAAAGCTTCCAACCAATACATTGTACGTCGCCGTACGAAGTAATAGACTTACCGTTTGGCTTAAAGAAGGGAGGAACGAAGCATGGGTCGCAGTTTGAAAAAAGGGCCGTTTATCGATGGCTATCTTTTGAAGAAAGTGGAAGACATGAATGCAGCAACCAAGAAACAAGTGATCAAAACTTGGTCCCGCCGCTCCACTATTTTCCCGCAATTCATCGGACACACATTTGCCGTTTATGACGGTAGAAAGCATGTTCCGGTTTATGTAACGGAAGATATGGTAGGACATAAGCTTGGTGAATTCGCGCCAACCCGTACGTACAAAGGTCACGACGACGATAAGAAAACGGGTAAACGCTAAGATTGAACGTGACATAGATTCAGTTTGTGAACGAGAGGAGGTACATCCATGCAACAAGCTAAAGCCATTGCAAGATACGTACGCATTGCTCCCCGTAAAGCTCAGCTCGTGGTTGACTTGATCCGCGGCAAGCAAGTGGGTGAAGCGATTGCAATTTTGCGTCATACGCCTAAGTCGGCATCTCCGATCATCGAGAAGCTGCTGAACTCGGCCGTTGCGAATGCGGAGCATAACTACTCCCTGGATCCTAACAGCCTGGTGATTTCCCAAGTGTTTGTCGATCAAGGACCGACTTTGAAGAGATTCCGTCCTCGCGCTATGGGTCGTGCGAGCCGCATCAATAAACGTACCAGCCACATTACATTAGTGGTATCTGAGAAATAAGGAGGGACAACGTGTGGGCCAAAAAGTAAACCCGGTAGGACTTAGAATCGGTATTATTCGCGATTGGGAGTCCAAATGGTATGCCGGCAAAGATTTCGGCGATTTGTTGATGGAAGACGTTAAAATTCGCGAATATTTGAAGCAAAAATTGAAAGAATCCGCCGTTTCCCGCATCGAAATCGAGCGTGCGGCTAACCGCGTGAACGTTACGATTCATACGGCGAAACCAGGTATGGTTATCGGTAAAGGCGGTTCCGAAGTAGAAGTGATCCGCGCCTACCTGTCCAAGCTGACGAACGGCAAGAAAGTACACATCAATATCAGTGAAGTAAAATCCCCTGACCTGGATGCGATTCTGGTCGCTGAGAGCATTGCACAACAATTGGAGCGTCGCGTATCGTTCCGTCGTGCGTTGAAACAAGCGATTCAAAGATCGATGAGATCCGGCGCTAAAGGGATTAAAACATCGGTTAGCGGTCGTTTGGGCGGAGCGGAAATCGCCAGAACGGAAGGCTACAGCGAAGGTACGGTGCCGCTGCACACGCTGCGTGCGGACATCGACTACGGAACGGCTGAAGCTCACACCACGTACGGACGGATCGGCGTAAAAGTTTGGATCTATCGTGGCGAAGTTCTTCCAACGGCTAAGAAAAAGGCTGCTACGGAAGGAGGCAACTAATCATGTTAGTTCCTAAACGTGTAAAACACCGCAAAGAGCACCGCGGCAGCATGAGCGGTCGCGCAAAAGGCGGTCAGGAAGTACATTTCGGCGAATACGGTTTGCAAGCTGTGGAACCGGCTTGGGTAACCAACCGTCAAATCGAAGCTGCCCGTATCGCGATGACTCGTTATATTAAGCGGGGCGGTAAAGTTTGGATCAAAATTTTCCCTTCCAAACCGATTACCCAAAAGCCGCTTGAAGTTCGGATGGGTAGCGGTAAAGGTAACGTAGAGAAATGGGTTGCAGTCGTAAAACCAGGTAAAGTTCTGTTCGAACTTGCCGGCGTTAGCGAAGAAATCGCCCGTGAAGCTATGCGTCTCGCCTCTCACAAGCTGCCGATCAAGACGAAGTTTGTGAAAAGAGAAGAACTGGGTGGTGAAGCAAATGAAAGCTAGTGAATTTCGCAACTTAACCACTGCTGAGATCGAACAAAAGATTGCCGGATTTAAAGAGCAACTCTTTAACCTCCGTTTTCAACTGGCTACAGGTCAACTGGATAATCCCGTACAGATTCAAAAAGTACGCAAAGAGATTGCTCGGGCAAAGACTGTTTTGCGTGAAAGAGAATTGGGAATCACTAGTTAATGAATTTGAGAGGAGGATCTCGCAATGGCTGAACGCAACGAGCGCAAAACGCAAGTGGGCAAAGTCGTGAGCGACAAAATGGATAAAACCATCGTTGTTGCTGTAGAAACTTACAAAAAACACGATTTGTATCACAAGCGCATTAAATATACGAAGAAGTTCAAAGCGCATGATGAGAACAACGAAGCTAAAATCGGCGATGTTGTAAAAATCATGGAAACTCGTCCGCTCTCCAAGGATAAACGTTGGAGATTGGTTGAAGTGGTTGAAAAAGCGGTTATCGTTTAATATATGCATCTGGCATCAATTCCGGAAGGAGGGAATACACAATGATTCAACCATTTACTCGATTGAACGTAGCTGACAACTCTGGTGCGAAGTCGCTGATGTGTATCCGTGTGTTGGGTGGTACGGGTCGTCGTACAGCTAACATTGGCGATTTGATCATCTGCTCGGTGAAAGAAGCAACACCAGGCGGCGTTGTCAAAAAGGGTGACGTTGTTAAAGCTGTAGTGGTACGCACGAGACGCGGTGCTCGTCGTAAGGACGGATCCTACATCAGCTTTGACGAGAATGCAGCGGTTATCGTAAAAGAAGATAAGAGCCCGCGCGGCACACGTATCTTTGGACCGGTAGCTCGTGAACTTCGTGACAGAGACTTCATGAAAATCGTTTCTCTGGCGCCTGAAGTTATCTAATTGATCGAAACAGATGCTGGCTTTCAATCGAAAGCCTAAGATTTTTCTTACGAAGCGGTTTTCTAACGAAAGCCTGTAGGAGGTGTAAATCCAAATGCCAAAACAACCGAAAAAACTCGAGTCCCACAACAATAAATTGCACGTCAAGAAAGACGACACGGTTTTTGTTATCACAGGTAAAGACAAAGGGAAGAAAGGCCGCGTAATCGCAGCTTACCCACGTCAAAACCGCGTGCTGGTCGAGGGCGTAAACATGATCAAGAAACATGCGAAACCTTCGCAAGCAAATCCGCAAGGCGGAATTCTTACGCAAGAGGCTCCAATTCACGTTTCCAACGTGATGCTGGTTGATCCGAAAAGCGGCCAACCGACTCGTATTGGTTACAAAGTATTGGATAGCGGTAAAAAAGTTCGCGTTGCGAAAAAATCCGGCGAGATTATCGATTAATTGAGAAGGTAAGAAAGGAGGTACACAAACTCATGGCAGCAAGAATGAAAGATCGTTTTCTGAACGAAGTTACACCAGCGTTGATCCAAAAGTTCAACTACACCACGGTTATGCAAGTTCCGAAAATCGAGAAAGTGGTTATCAACATGGGTGTGGGCGAAGCGGTTTCCAACTCCAAAGTGCTTGATACCGCCGTTTCCGATCTTCAGTTGATCGCCGGTCAAAAACCGGTTATCACAAGAGCGAAAAAATCCATCGCAGGCTTTAAACTGCGTGAAAATATGCCAATCGGCGTGAAAGTAACGCTGCGCGGCGAGCGTATGTATCACTTCCTGGACAAACTGTTCAACGTGGCCCTTCCGCGCGTACGTGACTTCCGCGGCGTATCCACGAAAGCTTTCGACGGCCGCGGTAACTACACGCTTGGCTTGAAAGAGCAGCTCATTTTCCCTGAAGTTGAGTATGACAAAGTGGACAAAGTCCGCGGTATGGACATCGTAATCGTCACAACGGCGAAAACAGACGAAGAATCCCGCGAATTGCTGACGCAGCTCGGCATGCCGTTCGCGAAATAATTAGCTTACGATACGGGTTTCACTGGAACCTATGGAGGTGTTAACGAGAGTGGCAAAAACTTCGATGAAGATTAAGCAGCAGCGTGCTCCGAAATTTAAAGTGCAGGCATATACGCGCTGCGAACGCTGCGGTCGTCCCCATTCGGTATTGCGTAAATTCAAAATTTGCAGAATTTGCTTCCGCGAATTGGCATACAAAGGTCAAATTCCTGGCGTTAAAAAAGCAAGCTGGTAAAACTCAAAGTTTCGGGAAGGAGGTTTACAACACATGGTTATGTCCGATCCAATTGCAGATATGCTTACACGCATTCGCAACGCTAACGTTGTTCGTCATGAGACTGTGGAAATTCCGGCTTCGAAGATCAAGCGCGAGATCGCTGAGATCCTCAAGAAGGAAGGCTTCATCCGTGACGCTGAATATATCGAAGACAGCAAGCAAGGTATCATTCGCTTGTTCCTGAAATACGGCTCCAACAATGAGCGTGTTATCACAGGATTGAAAAGAATCAGCAAACCAGGTCTTCGCGTTTATGCGAAAAGCCAAGAAGTACCTCGCGTACTGGGCGGCCTCGGCATCGCGATTCTCTCGACGTCCAAGGGCGTTATGACAGATAAAGAAGCTCGTCAATCGAAAGCTGGCGGAGAGGTTATCTGCTACGTTTGGTAATATCGATTTTTAAAGAACGGAGGTGCACAACATGTCCCGTATTGGTCGCAAACCAATCACGATCCCTAGCGGAGTTAACGTAACACTTGACAACACATTGATTACGGTTAAAGGACCGAAAGGAACTTTGAGCCGTGAACTGCACAAAGATATGAAAGTAAGTGTTCAAGAAGACGTCATCAACGTAGAGCGTCCTTCTGACAATAAATTGCATCGCTCCCTTCATGGTACGACGCGCAGCGTCGTTCAGAACATGGTGAGCGGGGTAACTGACGGTTTCGTCAAAAATCTCGATCTCGTTGGCGTAGGTTACCGTGCGAACAAATCCGGCAACAAGCTGGTTTTGAACGTTGGTTACTCTCACCCGGTTGAAATCGAGCCGGCAACTGGCATTGAGTTCGAAGTGCCAACCAACACGAAAATCATCGTAAGAGGAATCGATAAAGAGCTGGTCGGTGCTACCGCAGCTAAAATCCGTTCCGTACGTGAACCTGAGCCGTATAAAGGCAAAGGAATTAAGTACGAAGGCGAACGTATTCTTCGTAAAGAAGGTAAAGCCGGTAAGAAGAAATAAGGCAGCTTAAGAGTCTAAGCTGAACCGATTGCTTCGACATCGATCTCGAAAGGAGTGACCTCGAATGATTACTAAAAGCGACAAGAACAAAGCGCGTTTGAAAAGACATCTTCGCGTTCGTAAGAAAATTCAAGGAACGGCTGAGCGCCCGCGCCTCAACATTTTCCGTTCTTCCAAGCATATGTACGCTCAATTGATCGACGATGTGAAGGGCGTAACAATCGCTGCTGCTTCCACACAAGATAAAGAGCTGAAAGAAGGCCTCGGCAACGGCGGCAACGTAGACGCAGCAGCTAAAGTCGGTTCTTTAATCGCAGAACGTGCGAAAAAAGCCGGCGTTGTGAAGGTCGTTTTCGACCGCGGCGGATACTTGTACCATGGTCGTGTTAAAGCACTTGCAGACGCTGCTCGCGAAGCAGGTCTTGAATTCTAAACCAATCTACACATAAGGAGGTAAAAGACTTGCGTATTGATCCCAATACTTTAGAGCTGACTGAAAAAGTCGTTCACATTAACCGCGTTGCTAAAGTTGTAAAAGGCGGTCGTCGTTTTAGCTTTAGCGCACTTGTTGTTGTGGGCGATGGCAAAGGTTGGGTAGGCGCTGGAATCGGTAAAGCTTCCGAGGTACCTGATGCGATTCGTAAAGGTATCGAAGATGCTAAGAAAAACCTGATCCATGTTCCTATCGTCGGAACAACAATTCCTCACCTGGTGACCGGACATTTTGGCGCGGGTAGAGTTCTTTTGAAACCTGCTTCCAAAGGTACAGGAGTTATTGCAGGCGGTCCGGTTCGTGCGGTGCTTGAGCTGGCGGGCGTAGGCGACATCTTGACGAAGTCGCTTGGATCCTCGAACTCCATCAACATGGTTAACGCTACACTGGAAGGCTTAGAGCGCCTGAAGCGTGCGGAAGATGTTGCTAAGCTTCGCGGTAAAACCGTAGAAGAACTTTTAGGTTAGGAGGGATACCATGGCTAAGCAATTGCAAATTACCCTCAAACGCAGTCTGATCGGCCGTCCTGAGACACAACGTCGTACGGTTACGGCACTTGGACTTCGCAAACTTCATCAATCGGTAACACAAGCAGACAATGCGGCAATCCGCGGTATGGTCAGCCAAGTGAATCACCTGGTCGAAGTTAAAGAAATCGAAGCTTAAGATTTGAACATATAGCTAGAGGAGGTGCAAACGATGAAATTGCATGAACTTACTTCTGTCCCTGGTTCCCGTCAATCCCGTAAGCGTGTAGGCCGCGGTATCGGTAGCGGCATGGGTAAAACGTCAACTCGCGGTCATAAGGGTCAAAATGCTCGTTCCGGCGGCGGTGTTCGTCCTGGTTTCGAGGGCGGTCAAAACCCGCTTTATCGTCGCTTGCCAAAACGTGGATTTACCAACCAGTTCCGCAAAGAGTATGCAACTGTAAACGTTGAGGACTTGAACAAGTTCGCAAGCGGTACGGAAGTCACTCCTGAGCTTTTGATGGAATCCGGCGTTGTTAAAAACCCGTTGAGCGGCATCAAAATTTTAGGAAACGGCGAAATCACGGTTCAACTGAATGTAAAGGCGAGCAAATTCTCCCAATCTGCGGTAGAGAAAATTACAGCTGCCGGCGGTAAAACCGAGGTGATTTAATGTTCCGTACCATATCCAATATTATGAAAGTAGACGATCTGAGGAAACGGATCCTGTTCACGCTGCTTGTGTTGATCGTCTACAGAATTGGTGCTTTTATTCCGGTACCTAACATCAACACAGAGATTCTAAAGCTTCAAGATCAAGCCAGCACGAGTGGAGTGTTCGCGTTGTTGAACACTTTCTCCGGTGGTGCGCTGTTCCAATTTTCGATCTTCGCGATGACGATTACACCGTATATTACGGCATCGATCATCGTTCAGCTGTTGTCGATGGATGTCATCCCGACGTTCACCCAATGGGCCAAAGAAGGCGAAGTGGGCCGCAAGAAGCTTAGTCAAATTACCCGTTACGGGACCATCGTGTTAGGGCTTATACAAGCATTTAGTTTTGCGATCGGTTTTAACCGGCTTTACACGGGTCTGGTTATTAACCCGAATTTCACGACATATGCTTTAATCGCCATCGTGCTCACGGCTGGTACAGCATTTCTGATGTGGTTAGGGGAACAAATCACCGAAAATGGCATTGGAAATGGTATTTCCATTATCATCTTCGCGGGTATTGTCGCTGCGATTCCGACAGGTATCGGCCAAATTTACCAAACGCAATTTGCCGATGCCGGAGATGCGCTGTTCCTTAATATTCTTAAGGTGCTGATCATTCTCATCGTCGTTATCGCGTTGATTGCCGGTGTCATTTTCGTTCAGCAAGGAGTTCGTAAGATCCCTGTTCAATACGCTAAACGCGTAGTCGGACGTAAAATGTTCGGCGGACAATCCACGCACATTCCGCTTAAAGTGAATGCTGCGGGCGTTATTCCCGTCATCTTCGCGTTGTCGCTGCTTGTTTTCCCTCCAACCATTGCAAGCTTTTGGAGAGGGAATGGCGTCGCGGAATGGATCATTACAAACTTGAGCCATACGGCACCTCTCGGCATGGTACTGTACGTTCTGCTGATTATCGGCTTTACGTACTTCTACACGTTCGTGCAGTTTAACCCTGTACAAATGGCCGAGCAGATGAAAAAGAACGGCGGATACATTCCAGGCATTCGCCCGGGGAAAAACACGGAAGTGTACTTTACCCGAGTGATGACTCGAATCACCCTTTCCGGTGCGTTGTTCTTGGCCGCGGTATCGATTATTCCGATGATTTTCGCCGCAATCGCCGGTTTGCCGCAGTCGGTTCAAATTGGCGGTACTTCCTTACTTATCGTAGTCGGTGTAGGTTTGGAAACGATGAAAACCATCGAAAGCCAATTGATCAAACGCCATTACAAAGGCTTCATTAATAAATAGCAAATAGGTTCTGATAGTGAACTCATATAATACCTATGACGCTGACGAACCAACGTTCATCGGCGTCGCATGGGTTGAAGGAAATTCACGGTAACGCGAATTTGATGAGAGCTATCGGCACCTATTGTGCTGTTAGCATCGAACGATGCAAGTGGGGGAGGAAGTCACGGTGAATATCATCTTTATGGGGCCTCCTGGTGCAGGTAAAGGAACGCAAGCGGAACGAATCGTTGATGAGTTCCAGATTCCGCATATCTCCACCGGTGATGCATTCCGGCTTGCCATGAAGCAAGAAACGCCGCTTGGCGTCGAAGCTAAGAAGTATGTCGATCAAGGGTTGCTTGTACCGGATGAGATCACGATCGGTATTGTCCGTGATCGAGTGTCTCAGCCAGATTGCGATAAAGGATTTTTACTCGACGGATTTCCGAGAACGATCTCTCAAGCCGAAGCGCTTGACGGGATTGCCGCGGAACTTGGCAAAAGCATCGATCATGTGATTAACCTCGCGGTCGATCGCGATTTGCTGCTCGCCCGTTTGACGGGTCGTCGTATTTGTAAATCTTGCGGTGCAACGTATCATGTCTTGTTTAACCCACCTGCGCGTGACAATGTTTGCGACAAATGTTCGGGTGAATTGTATCAGCGTTCGGATGATACCGAAGAAAAAGTAGGGACTCGTTTGGACGAGTATATCAATAAAACCGCTCCTCTTCTGGAGTATTATCGTAACAAGGGAATATTGCGTGAGGTTAACGGTGAGCAAGAAATTAACACGGTCACTGCACAAATCAGTTCACTATTGCGAGGGCAAGCGTAATGATCATTTGTAAATCAGCAGCTGAACTGGAGTTCATGCGCGAGGCGGGCCGTATTGTGGCCGAGACGCATCGTTTGCTGCAAAAAGCCATTCAGCCCGATATTACAACGAAAGAGCTCGATCAGATCGCAGAAAACTTTATTCGCAGTCAGGGTGCAATTCCATCTTTTAAAGGCTACAATGGTTTTCCCGGAAGCATCTGCGCTTCGGTGAATGATGAATTGGTTCACGGTATTCCCGGTCAGCGCAAGCTGAAAGACGGTGACATCATCAGTATCGACATCGGTGCTCAATATAAAGGATATCATGGCGATTCCGCCTGGACATATGGCGTCGGCACGATCTCCGAAACGGCGAGCAAATTGCTCGACGTCACGGAACGCTCGTTGTTCGCAGGGCTGGCAGTAGCCGGACCCGACGTCAGGCTGTATACGATATCCAATGCCATTCAAAGATGCGCAGAGAATGAAGGATTTTCGATTGTTCGAGAGTATGTAGGTCACGGCATCGGAACGGAGCTCCATGAGGAGCCGCAAATACCGAACTATGGCATCGCCGGTCATGGACCGCGCTTGAAGCCGGGGATGGTGCTTGCGATCGAACCGATGGTTAATGTGGGTGAACGTTACGTCCGAACGCTTGAAGACAATTGGACGGTGGTCACGGTGGATGGCACACTGTGCGCACATTTCGAACACACCATCGCCATAACGCAAGACGGTTACGAGATTTTAACGTTGCCTGGTGCTTAGAAGCGGATGGAACCAACGAATGAACCTCATATCGGACAAATCGTAAGGGTGAATCGGGGACGGGATTCCGGGAAGTACGCCGTCATAATCGGCGTCGTAGACCAACGATACGTGTGGATTGCAGACGGCGGCAAACGGAAATTCGATGAACCTAAGAAGAAAAATCTCATTCATCTCGAGCTTCTTCCGGCAATTAGCTCCGAAGTGGCCGACAGTCTCCGCGAGACGGGCCGAGTTACCAACGGAAAGCTTCGATTTGCTTTGACTCAGGCAGTGAACCATTTATCGCACGATGCGCAAGAGAAAGGAGAATGACTGTGGCCAAAGAAGATGTAATTGAAGTTGAAGGTACAGTGATTGAACCTCTTCCGAATGCAATGTTCAAGGTAGAACTGGAGAACGGTCATAAGATACTTGCTCATGTATCCGGAAAAATCAGAATGCACTTTATCCGCATTTTGCCGGGGGACAAAGTGACGGTTGAACTTTCGCCGTATGATTTGACCAGAGGCCGTATAACCTATCGTTTTAAATAGATGAACTTGTAGCAAGAGAAGTTAAACCATATGCTTACGAAGCAGCTTTCCTCGCGGAAAGCTGAGCAAAATCCTTACGAAGTCAGTTTTCCTGCGGAAAACTAAGACCATGCTTACGAAGCAGCTTTCCTTACGGAAAGCTTTGAGGAGGTAACCACCATGAAGGTTAGACCGTCGGTCAAACCGATTTGCGAAAAATGCAAAGTCATTCGCCGCAAAGGCAACGTTATGGTAATTTGCGAAAATCCGAAACATAAACAAAAACAAGGCTAAGGAGGTGCTCGTTTAATGGCACGTATTGCTGGTGTAGACTTACCCCGTGACAAACGCGTGATCATCGCTTTGACTTACATCTTCGGGATCGGCAACACAACGGCTGCGAAAATCGTCGCTCAAACCGGTATCAATCCGGACACTCGCGTTCGCGATCTGACAGAAGACGAAGTGAGCAAAATCCGCGAGGTTATCGACAAAACGCTGAAAGTGGAAGGCGACCTGCGTCGTGAAATCTCGTTGAACATCAAACGTCTGATTGAGATCGGATGTTATCGTGGCGTTCGCCACCGCCGCGGCTTGCCGGTTCGCGGTCAACGTACTAAAACAAATGCTCGTACGCGTAAAGGTCCTCGTCGTACGGTAGCGAATAAGAAAAAATAGTAAAGGGGGGTAACGCTTAAAATGGCTAAACCTAAAAAAGTAGTTCGTACGAAACGTCGCGATCGGAAAAATATCGACAGTGGAGTAGCTCATATCCGCTCTACATTCAACAACACGATTGTTACCATCACTGACCCGCACGGAAATGCGATTTCTTGGGCAAGCGCCGGTAACCTCGGTTTTAAAGGTTCCCGTAAAAGCACTCCGTTCGCCGCACAAATGGCAGCTGAGTCTGCAGCGAAAGCGGCAATGGAGCATGGGATGAAGGCCGTAGAGGTCATGGTTAAAGGACCAGGTGCAGGCCGTGAAGCAGCGATTCGTTCGCTTCAAGCTGCAGGTCTTGAAGTAAACCTGATTAAAGACGTGACTCCGATCCCTCACAACGGTTGCCGTCCTCCGAAACGTCGTCGTGTCTAATCCAGGATCGCTAAGCCCGGGTGGTATAAATATCCAAATGGTGTCTATACTATTTGGATAGGTATACTGCACGTTTTATGCGTCTTAAGTTATCCAGAAGGAAACGACGTTTGAAGGAGGGTTTACAATGATCGAAATCGAAAAGCCGAAAATAGAAACCGTATCATTAAGTGATGACGGCACATATGGCAAATTTGTCGTGGAGCCTTTGGAAAGAGGCTATGGAACTACGCTCGGCAACTCATTACGCAGAATATTGCTGTCTTCCCTTCCGGGTGCGGCGGTTAATTCCGTTCAAATCGACGGCGTCCTGCACGAGTTCTCCACGGTTCCGGGTGTCATGGAAGATGTTACGGAAATCATCCTGAACCTTAAAGGCTTGTCGCTTAAGATCCATTCCGATGAGGAAAAGGTTCTTGAGATCGACGCCGAAGGTGAAGGGGCTGTTGTGGCTGGCGATATTCGCGGCGATAGCGATGTGGAGATCTTAAACCCGGATCTGCACATTGCTACGCTGTCCTCCGATGCACGGCTTCACATGCGAATTCATGCGAACCGCGGCCGCGGATACGTATCGGCAGACAAGAACAAGAGAGAGGATCAGCCGATCGGCGTGATTCCGATCGATTCGATCTATACTCCGATTACTCGTGTCAATTACAGCGTAGAAAATACGCGCGTCGGCCAAGTTACCAACTATGACAAACTCACACTTGAAGTATGGTCTGACGGCAGTATTCGACCGGAAGAAGCGGTAAGCTTGGGCGCCAAAATCTTGACGGAGCATCTGATGCTCTTCGTCGGTCTGACCGATGAAGCGAAAGACGCCGAGATTATGGTTGAGAAAGAAGAGGACAAGAAGGAGAAAGTACTCGAGATGACGATCGAGGAACTCGACCTGTCTGTTCGTTCTTATAACTGCCTGAAGCGTGCCGGCATCAATACGGTACAAGAATTGATTACGAAAACGGAAGAAGATATGATGAAGGTCCGCAATTTGGGACGCAAATCTCTCGAAGAAGTTCAAGAAAAGCTCGAAGAGCTCGGACTTGGACTAAGAATGGAAGATTAACAGAAGGAGGTTGCACAGATGGCTGCATACAAAAAGTTAAATCGTGACTCCAGCTCGCGTAAAGCATTGTTTCGTGACCTGGTAACCGACTTATTTATACATGAGCGCATTCAAACGACAGAAGCGAAAGCAAAAGAGCTGCGTTCGATCGCAGAAAAATTGATCACGTTGGCTAAACGGGGAGATCTTCACGCTCGTCGTCAAGTCGCTACTTTCGTTCGTCGTGAACAAGCGAACGAAAATCAAGACGCGATTCAAAAACTTTTCTCCGATTTGGCTCCTCGCTACGCTGAGCGTCAAGGCGGATACACACGTATCCTGAAGCTTGGACCGCGTCGCGGTGATGCTGCGCCTATGGTTTACTTGGAACTGGTTGACCGGGCATAAGAGAAAAAGGTTGTGAAAGGGTGGACGGGATCTTTTGATTCTGATGAAACCCTTTTTTTGTACGTATGTGCGCCTTGATTCCAGTCCCAGTTCACGGAGGGCTCGTCGTGAGAAATATTTGCATGACGGTAAGCTACGATGGAACGTCTTACAACGGCTTTCAATCGCAGCCAGGACTAAACACGGTACAAGACCGACTTGAGCGTGCCATTGCTTTACTGGCGGGCGAAGAGGTCAAAATAACGGCATCCGGACGTACGGATGCCGGGGTGCACGCACGAGGACAGGTGTTTAACTTTCTAACATCTTCCCAAATTCCGCTGAACCGTTGGTGCATGGCCATTAATGCCAGACTTCCGGATGATATACGGGTTTGGGATGCGAGGCAGGTAGCGGACGATTTTCACTCCCGGAGATGGGCCAAGCGGAAAACGTATCGTTATTCGATACGCGTCGGTAAGTATATGGACCCGCTAAGACGTCATATGGAGTTTTATCACCCTACAGCGCTTCGCATAGACGCGATGAGAGAAGCGCTGACCTACGTAGAGGGCGAGCATGATTTCACTTCTTTCTGCTCCATCAGAACGGTGGCTCCGAGCCGTATTCGAACGATATACGAAGCGCGGCTGGAGACAGAAGAGGCGGACAAGCACCTGCAATCCAGCGTGTTCCATATTTATTTGACCGGGAACGGTTTTTTATACAATATGGTTCGGATCATTGTCGGGACGTTGATGCAGATCGGTGAAGGCAAGCGGGAAGCTTCGCACATGAAAGCGATTCTCGAAGCCAGAAATCGCGGTTTGGCCGGTCCGACGGCAATGGCGCACGGTCTTATGCTGTGGGAAGTTTTTTATGAGGATTCGCCGATAATTACTTGATTCCTTGGATGGGATATAGTATATTATTAGATGGTGTTTCTTTGACTGGCTACCCCACGGCCCCGGGTCTTGAAACCGATGAATAAGTATATGAATGAATGTGATGAAGATAGATCTAGGAGGAACATTTACATGCGTACCACATATATGGCGAAGCCAAATGAAGTAGAACGCAAATGGTACATCATCGATGCGACCGGCAAAACGCTTGGCCGTCTTGCCAGCGAAGCGGCTGCCATTTTGCGCGGCAAACATAAACCTGAATTTACTCCGCATGTGGACACTGGCGATTTCGTTATTGTCATCAACGCTGAGAAAATTCACCTGACAGGCAAAAAGCTCCAAAACAAAAAATACTATCGTCACTCCCTGTATCCGGGCGGTTTGAAAGTAGCTACCGCACAAGAGCTTCTGAATACGAAGCCTGAGCGCGTATTGGAGTCGGCGATCCACGGCATGCTTCCGAAAAACCGTTTGGGCAGCCGTCTGAAAACAAAGCTTAACGTATATGCCGGTTCGGAACATCCGCATCAAGCACAACAACCTGAAGTTTGGGAACTTCGCGGTTAATAAAGGGAGGACTGTCTTGTGGCACAAGTACAATATTATGGCACCGGCCGTCGTAAGCACTCGGTAGCACGCGTACGTTTAGTACCGGGCGAAGGCCGTATCGTAATCAATAAACGCGAGCTGGACGAATACTTCGGCTTGGAAACATTGAAACTGATCGTAAAACAACCGTTGAACTTGACAGAGACGTTGTCGAAATACGACGTTTTGGTTCTTGCTCATGGCGGCGGGATCTCCGGACAAGCCGGCGCGATCCGTCACGGAATTTCCCGTGCGCTTTTGAAAGCAGATCCGGAATACCGCGGTCTTCTGAAAAGAGCCGGATTCCTGACTCGCGACCCTCGTATGAAAGAGCGTAAAAAGTACGGCTTGAAAGCCGCTCGTCGCGCTCCTCAGTTCTCGAAACGTTAATTTGCAACAGCAAAGCCTTTCCGATTATCTTCATCGGAAAGGCTTTTTTCAATCCCATCTTGCACCGTTTAGGCAAATCCCTAATATGATGCAAAATGGCGAAGTACAAAAATTTTAAATTGACAAAAAGTCCGTATCAATTATAATTATTAATAAATCACTAAAATCTTATTATTATACTCGGGATTATCTCACGGGAGGTTCATCAGACTATGAATTTGTTTGAAAAAGAAGCATTGATTACTAAAGCTGCCGAAGAATTTGAGAACAAGACTCCACAGGAACTTTTAGCCTGGGCGGTAGAAAGATTCCCGAATATCACCTTAGCCTGTAGTTTCGGAGCTGAAGACGTCGTCCTCGTCGACATGCTCCAAAAAGTTAGTCCGAAGACGGACATTTTCTACCTGGACACGAATGTGCACTTCAAAGAGACCTATGAAACGCGTGACCGTTTGCAGCAGCATTACGGCCTTGAATTCGTACAAGTACTGCCGAAACTGACGCTTGAGGAGCAAGCTGCCGCGCATGGAGATCAACTTTGGAAAAACGACCCGACTCAATGCTGCAACATTCGTAAAGTAGAACCGTTGACGGACATCTTGAAAAACTACGACGCCTGGATCACCGGCATTCGCCGAGATCAAGCGCCAACACGCGCGAATGCGAAGAAAGTCGAATATGATGTGAAGTTCGGACTGGTGAAGTTTAACCCGCTGGCCGATTGGACCTCTGAAGACGTATGGAACTATATTCGCTCCAACAACATCATATACAACCAACTGCACGACCAAAACTACCCTAGCATCGGTTGCGAGCATTGCACCAAACCGGTAGCGCCAGGCGAGGATCCGCGAGCAGGCCGTTGGGCGGGCTTCGAGAAGACCGAGTGCGGTCTGCACAAATAACGTATACTTAGAATAACGATCATTCGGCAGGAGGAAGCGGAGTCATGGGAACAACGATACAACCGCATGGCGGCACGTTGATTAATCGTGTTGTAGACGGCGGCGAAAGAGAACAGCTTTTAAACCGGGCGGCAGGACTGCATCAGCTGCGCATTAACACTTGGGCTATTTCCGATCTGGACTTGATCGGTGTCGGTGCTTTTTCGCCCTTAACCGGATTTATGGTTGAGCAGGATTATCATTCGGTCGTAGATCGCATGCGACTGGCCGACGGGACGGTTTGGAGCATCCCCATCACGCTGGGCGTAGATGAGAAGGAAGCTGCATCGCTGCAAATCGGCCAAGAGGTTGCCCTTGTAGGCGAATCTGACGGTATTACGTACGGACTCATTAAGGTAGAGAGCATCTACCAAGTCGATCAGAACCACGAAGCGGTCAAAGTCTTCAAGACCGACGACCTGGCTCATCCGGGCGTGCAGAAGCTTTTCACCAAGCCGTCCACTTATATCGGGGGTCCGGTTCAAGTATTGAATCGTCCGAAGCCGGAAAAGTTCGAAGATTTTTACTTCGATCCATCGGAAACTCGCCGTATTTTCGCAGAGAAAGGCTGGAAGACGGTTGTCGGTTTCCAAACGCGTAATCCGGTTCACCGGGCGCATGAATACATTCAGAAAAGCGCCATGGAGATCGTCGATGCGCTGTTCCTGAATCCGCTAGTCGGGGAAACGAAGTCCGATGATATTTCCGCTGAGATTCGGATGAAAAGTTACTTGGTTCTCTTGGAAAACTATTATCCGCAAGACCGCGTGTTTTTGGGTGTGTTCCCTGCCGCTATGCGCTATGCGGGACCGCGTGAAGCGATCTTCCATGCTATGGTTCGCAAAAACTACGGGTGCTCGCACTTTATCGTCGGCCGGGACCACGCCGGCGTTGGCGATTACTACGGCACCTACGAAGCACAGGAAATTTTCAGCAACTTTACGGCTGAAGAGCTTGGGATTACTCCTTTGTTCTTCGAACATAGCTTCTTCTGCACCAAGTGCGGCAACATGGCCTCCAGCAAAACATGCCCGCATCCGTCATCGGATCATCTGCATCTTTCCGGTACCAAGGTTCGCGCGCTGCTGCGCGACGGTCAATGTCCGCCGCCGCAGTTCACCCGTCCGGAAGTGGCGGAAGTGCTGATCGAAGGCATGAAAGAGCCTGAGTATCAGGTATAAGCATAAGGTATAATTGTCCACCTCGTCCCATATAGATGAAAGAGAGTCTATGGGAAGGCGAGGTGGATTTTTCATGTTCCGAAGAAGAAAGAGGGTCGTTGTCTGGCTAACCATGCACAGCGGGCTGAAAATCGTCATGTCCGCGCTGCTAGTGGCGTTAATGCTATTTATGTTTACATATGAACTGCCCGCAAGCAAAACGTGGACCTACTGGACGACGCCCCTTTCCGGCAAAATCATCGCCTTGGACCCGGGACATGGGGGGCCGGACGGAGGCGCTAGCAGTAAGGAAGGCTTGGTGGAGAAGGAAGTGAATCTGGCGATAACGCTTAACTTGCGCGATTATTTGCAACAAGCGGGGGCGTTAGTGGTCATGACGCGAGAGGACGATCGCGACTTGGCCGATCCTTCAACCAAAGGGTACAGCAAAAGAAAAACCGAAGACCTGCTGAACCGTGCACAATTTATTTCACAGCAAAAGGCTGATATGTTCATCAGTATACATATGAACGCCATCCCTTCGACGAAATGGACTGGGGCGCAAACGTTCTTTTATCGAGGTAATCATGCGGATAACCATACCCTTGCCACATTGATTCAGGAAGAGATTAAGAAAAATTTGAAAAATACCGATCGGATCGCCAAACAAGCGGACAAGGAAATTTATTTGCTGAAAGCAATGAAAATCCCGAGCGCGCTAGTAGAAGTCGGATTCCTTTCCAACCCGGACGAAGCCAAACAGCTTGGAGATCCGACGTATCAGAAGAAGGTAGCCGCATCGATATACCAAGGCATCATTCGTTACTATTCCGGTGAAAAAGTGGGAAGCCCATAAAAATGTGGTATAATAGCCTCAGTGTATCGATCCATTAAATTTGAATAGAACGGCTGAGGTGACACTGTGCTGACCAGAGAACAATTACTTGCATCGGCAAGCGAACTGCGAGATCCTGTTTTCGGACTCGGGCTTGTCGAATTGAACTTTATTCGCGATATGATGGTGAAGGAAAACCAAGTATCGGCTACCGTGCTTCTGTCGGTAGAGGACGATGCTTATAAGAATCGCCTGCAAGAACAAATCACCCAGGCGTTCAAAGGCAGTGGAGCGGACCATGTGCATTTACGCTTCCGTCAGATCTCGGACTTTGAACGCAGCGAGGCGGAACGTAAGCGTCCCGCGAACGATCACATCGAGCAGTCACAGCCTGCAGCGGCGCCTAACACCCCGTCACCCGGCGTCAATGTGTTGGATCCGCATTCAGGTGTAACATTCATCGCAATTGCCAGCGGAAAGGGCGGTGTCGGAAAATCAACCGTAACCGTTAATTTAGCGGTAGCGTTGGCTCGCCTCGGGAAGAAGGTCGGTCTAGTTGATGCCGATATATACGGCTTTAGCGTACCGGATATGATGGGCATCGAGGATCGTCCGCAATTGGTCGATAATCGAATCATTCCCGTCGAACGCTTTGGCGTTAAGGTCATTTCCATGGGATTTTTCGTTGAGGAGAACACGCCGGTCATTTGGCGCGGACCGATGCTCGGCAAGATGCTGAGGAACTTCTTCAATGAAGTCGAGTGGGGCGAACTGGATTACTTGCTGCTTGATTTGCCGCCGGGTACCGGAGATGTAGCGCTCGACGTTCACCAGATGATTCCGCAGAGCAAGGAGATCATCGTGACGACGCCTCATGCGACGGCTGCTTTCGTAGCGGCCAGAGCGGGCGCTATGGCCCTGCATACGAATCATCAAATTCTCGGTATCGTCGAGAACATGTCCTACTACTCCTGTAGTGCTTGTGGACAAAAGGATTACGTATTCGGTCGCGGCGGCGGCGCAAAATTGGCGGAAGAGCTTCATGCCCCGCTGTTGGCGCAAATCCCGCTCGGCGTACCGGACAACCATGTAGCCGAACCGGATTACTCGCCGTCCGTATATAAAGCGAATAGTGAAACCGGACGTATCTATTTGGAAGTTGCCGGCCGTGTTATCGATGGAATTAATAAAGAAGGATCGGCGTAACCGCCGATCCTTTTTCGCGTAGGTTATTGCTGCTGCTTTTTTTTCTGGCCTCCGGAATCGTTAGAGTCATCTTCACCGTCTTTTTGGTCATCGGAGCCGCCCTGCTCTTCTTTGCCGCCATCCCCACCTCCGCTGTTACCGCCGTCACCACCGCCGTTCTGGCCCGCTTGTTGTGCCTGCTGCTTCGGCATCGATTCCTCTTGAAGCACCTTCTTCATCAAGTCCATCAGCTCAAGCCGAAACAGCGGGCTTTGCAGCGATTCCTGAATGACTGTCTTTACTTGCGTCCGGTAGGGAGTCGTTTTCATCGTATCCAAAAGCATCGTTTCGAAATCCGGGCTTTTCATGGCATCAAGCATCTGCTTCTGATATTCGGGGTCCTTCATCAGATCTTTTTGAAGTTTCTTCGTATCTTTTTCGATCGCTTTGGCGAATTGGCCGGCGAATTTCGGATCCCTGATCATGTTTTGCAGAAACTGGTTGCTTTGCGTATCGACAAGCACATCTTTAACGGCCAACTGCAGCTGCTGGGTATCACCGGCCGATAACAGCTGCAGTCTGCTGTTCTCATGAATAGTCGCTTCTTGAATGGCTTTTCGGCCGTCTTCGGTTTTTAAAATATCGAGAACCATCGATTTGGTGTCTTTGTAGGCATTTCCGTTGGCGCCTGAAGCTTGAGTATCCGAACCACAGGCTGTCAAGAGGCCGGCGATCAGGACAGCGGGTATTAAGTAACGGCTACGTCGCGTTCTCATCCGGTCAAGCTCCCTTCAATTGGTTTAAGCGTAGTATTCGTCACAAGGTATTCATTTAACACAAATGTCGTTAGCATTTTATTGTGAACGTTGGTAGAATTAACTGTTGATACGACTAGTGATGGAGGTTAAACGAAAGTGACGATAAGAAAATGGTTTTACTTGTTCTGGACAACTCTGGTTGTCGGAGTTGTGGTTGGAACACTTACCGGTCTTACGATGCAGTTGACCGATCAGGAAGCGGTGTTAAGCGGCAAATCGATCAGTCACACGCTCATTGTTTCCTTATTGGTCAGCGCGACCTTTAGCGTTCTCAGTCAAATGGGCTTTTTCGCTTACTTAATCGTCCGGTATATTTTTATGGGCATGATGCCCAAGAAGTGGATATGGGATTACCTGCAAATCATCCTGATTGTCATCGTACTGATCGACCTTGTTTATTTGCGATATACGAGTGCGGAAGGTGAAGTATCATTCGTACCGTACCTCTGGCTTCCCCTATTTATTACAGTTGTTTCGTTCGTTGTCGCTTGGTTCAAGGTCAGGTGGACGAATCCGTCGGCATGGATTCCGACCTTGTTTTTTATGATCGTCGTCACGGCGCTGGAAGCTCTGCCTGCGATTCGCGAGGATGATGCGGCCTCAACCATTTTTATGATTATCCCGCTGCTGGCTTGTAATGCATGGCAAATCTTAATCCTGCAAAAAGTATTGCAAACAAGCAAAGAGCCGCAGTAGCGGCTCGTCAATTCGTCCATTAATCGATGCGTTTCATCGTTTGATCTTCGACCGGAGGCTTGTTGTCGACTTGCGTTTGCTTCATTAATTGACTGACGGTGACGAATTCGTAACCTTTTTCGCGAAGCTTATCGATAATAACAGGCAGCGCTTCATGCGTTTCTTTACATGAATCGCTCGCATGCATAAGTACAATATCGCCGGGATGTGCTTTCGTAACCACACGGTTGACAATGTTTTCAACACCGGGGTTTTTCCAATCGAGCGAATCGGTATCCCACTGAATAACCGTGTAATTCAACTCGTTCGCAATACGCAGCACGCGCTTGTCGAAGTCGCCGTTCGGCAACCGGATTAAATTCGGATTTTTCTCGGTTACTTCGCTGAGAATAGTATGAGCCGTTTTGATTTGGGTGCGGATCTCTTCATCGCTAAGGCTGCTGTAATTCACATGCTTATGACCGTGGCTGCCGATTTCCCATCCGGCCTTAACGATACGCTTCACGATGTCCGGATGGCTTTCGCTCCAGGGCGAGGATAAGAAGAAGGAGGCGTTCTTCACCCCTTTATCCTCCAATACCTTCAGAATCGGTTCGGTCCGTTTATCCCCCCAGCTGATATCGAAGGTCAATGCGATGAGCTTCTTTTCTGTAGGCACGTTGTATACCGCGGCAGGCTCGTTTTGCGAGAAGACCGAGACATTCCCGCGCTCAGAGTAAATAATGCCGGCCGCAAATAGGACCGCGACGCAAATGATGAGGGCTTGCTTCAACTTTTTACCGTTCATAACATAAAAGAAGTTCACCGGATTGGCCTCCTCTGCCCGTTGCCTATCCATTCATGTTCGAAAGAAAGGCTTGTTTACGTTCTTAGTCTAAATGTATGCTCGTACCACTAACTTATGCCCGATAGGGAGGATTCCGAATGAACTTTAAACAAGCTTTGGTGCAATTGGGTAATCTGAAACACTACTTGATTGCCTCAGCGCTAGTGTTTTTCGCATCGATGTTGATGGGGGCGTACGACCCGGGACGCTTTCAATTTATGATCGATTTCGGCATCGAAGCGATTAAGAAAATTGCTCAGGACGCGGTCGAACAACCGAATGCACAGTTGTCGTTATTTTGGACAATCTTCTTAAATAATGCCAGAGCGGCTCTGCTGGTCATCGTTACCGGCGCATTTTTCGGAATCTATCCGTTGTTTTTGCTTGTCATGAACGGAATTTTGTTAGGCTATGTATCCGCTAATGTAGCCCAGCAGGACTCGCTCTTTAGCGCCGTAAAAGGTATTTTGCCTCACGGGATTTTGGAGCTGCCTGCGATTATCGTAGCCTGTGCGTTAGGGCTCCGTTTCGGCATTTTGGCGGCCAAATGGCTCATTTCATTCGCAAGTCCGACTCGGAATAAGCTCGTATCGGATCAATTTAAAATCTATTTCCGAACAGTCGTTCCCTTGAGCATACTCATTGTAGTTACTCTTTTGATTGCAGCCCTCATTGAAAGCACAATTACGTTCTCGCTTGTTCAAGGTTAAAAAATATCGATTCCTACACTCATAAAAATGCCCAAAACTGTGCATAACAGTAAAGCGAGTGAGGCGTTTTGAGGTAATGGTATGCTGCAATAGGCGCCGGGACTCACTTGGTCTTAGCTCTATTGCGGTATACCTTTTTTGCGTCTCACGATTTCCGATTCGGGAAAGGAGTCCAACTTCAATCATGCTAGGATTTTTATTTAACGAACGCGAATGCAGAGAATTGGATTACGTCTTGCGCAAGGAACTCGACGAAATGTTGTTCGATTTGAATGATAAGCGAATCGATGCTGATATTAAGATTGCCATCGAGTCCAGATACAAAATTATTTTCAGAATGTATGCACGACTGGCTTCTCCGAAGGAAATCTCCAGGTATGCACGGAATCGGATGTACCATTAAACAAACATTAGACTTAGGCTTGACATGATCCAGATGGATATGATATTTTATTACTCGTTGTCGAATCGGAAGCAAGCATGATGAAATCCGGTTGAAACTGGAAAATAAATAATGCTTGCAATCGACTAGGCAC
>NZ_BCPS01000013.1:0-20137 GCF_016586185.1 Paenibacillus sp. EPM92 | reverse complement strand
CTTTCACTTTGGTGAAGTCAAAGCATTCAGCATGCTGAGTTTCGTATCCAGTTTTCAAGGTGCAAGCCGCCTTGAATGGCAAGATCTGATGTTTCGCGGCAGAAGCATCAACATCCGTTTGGTGATGATGGCGGAAGGGAACCACGCGTACCCATCCCGAACACGAACGTTAAGCCTTCCAGCGTCGATGGTACTTGGACCGCAGGGTCCTGGGAGAGTAGAACGTCGCCAAGCGGATGCAAGTAAATTTATTATCATTCGTAACGTTCCCTGATAGCTCAGTTGGTAGAGCACTCGACTGTTAATCGAGTTGTCACAGGTTCGAGTCCTGTTCGGGGAGCCATGCTTCCATAGCTCAGTAGGTAGAGTGCATCCATGGTAAGGATGAGGTCACCGGTTCGATCCCGGTTGGAAGCTCCACGAGGCCCGTTGGTCAAGGGGTTAAGACACCTCCCTTTCACGGAGGTAACAGGGGTTCGAATCCCCTACGGGTCACCATCATGGAGGCTTAGCTCAGCTGGGAGAGCATCTGCCTTACAAGCAGAGGGTCGGCGGTTCGATCCCGTCAGCCTCCACCATGCCGCTGTAGCTCAATTGGTAGAGCAACTGACTTGTAATCAGTAGGTTGGGGGTTCAAGTCCTCTCGGCGGCACCAGCTTTTATCACAATGGGGATTAGCCAAGCGGTAAGGCAACGGACTTTGACTCCGTCATGCCTAGGTTCGAATCCTAGATCCCCAGCCATGCGTGAGCCATTAGCTCAGTTGGTAGAGCACCTGACTTTTAATCAGGGTGTCGTAGGTTCGAGTCCTACATGGCTCACCATTAAGATCACGCATGCGCGTATGGCGGAATTGGCAGACGCACCAGACTTAGGATCTGGCGGGAGACCGTGGGGGTTCAAGTCCCTCTACGCGCACCATATTGTTGCGGAAGTGGCTCAGGGGTAGAGCATCGCCTTGCCAAGGCGAGGGTCGCGGGTTCGAATCCCGTCTTCCGCTCCATTTTTTTCACTCATGTATATGTGCCCTTAGCTCAGCCGGATAGAGCGTTTGACTACGAATCAAAAGGTCGGGAGTTCGAATCTCTCAGGGCACGCCATTTTCAATTCATAGGATTATTACAACGGGACGTAGCTCAGCTTGGTAGAGCACCTGGTTTGGGACCAGGGGGTCGCATGTTCAAATCGTGTCGTCCCGACCATTTTTTAACTTCAATGTTGAAGCAATATGCGGGTGTAGTTCAATGGTAGAACTCCAGCCTTCCAAGCTGGTAGCGTGGGTTCGATTCCCATCACCCGCTCCATACTTTTAAGCGCCAAAAACCTTTGTATGATGAAGGTTTTTTTTGTTTTTCCAGGGAGCCAAACTTTCTTTGAGGATAAAATCAGTGGATTTTAAACGTTGGAGACGAACTCGTGGCCCGTAATTTTGCGCTTGTTCTCCGGATCGGACACGCCGGCAAGCTTGCCGAGCAACCGGTCGCGCACGATCTTGACGACCTTCATATCGATCTCCCCGATAAACAGACGTCTCCATGACGCCTTCCGCTTCACCATTGCGCAGCAGGCCGTGGTCAATAAAGATACACGTCTGCCGTCTGTGCGGCTTGAAATCGCCTTCCGCTCTTCCGTACCCGCGCTTGTCCGCACACTCGACCTTACCGTCCAGTTGGTACGACATCAGCTGCATGCCGCAGCAGATATCGAGCAACGGCACGCCCAGCTCGTAAACACCCGGATCGACCTTCGGCGAGTCCTCGCCGTTGACGCTCGATGGACAGCCGGGGAAGACGATACCCTGGGTTCAAACTCGCGTGCTTGTCCACCGACGTCGAATAAGGCAGCAGCTCGCTGTAGAACGCCGAGGTCAAGGATCCGGCACCCGGTCAATTTGGTTGTACGGGCCGCCAATAACCCTCCCTAAATATCCAAATGCGAAAAAAGCGTCAAGATCGGCGGAGATTAAGACTGCTCGGCAATCTGCTCCCAGTTCGGGTCCTTGATCTCCACCTCGTAGCCGACGACAGACTGCTTGTAGTTGTCGCCCCACTTTTTCATCATTTCCAATATAGGGATAATCGATTTGCCGTGTTCGGTGAGAGAATACTCGACTTTCGCTGGATACACCGGATACACTTCGCGGTGAATCAGCAGGTCTTCCTCCAGCTCCCGTAGCTGGTTCGTTAATATTTTTTGCGTGACGGGCAGAAGCATCTTCTTCAGCTCGCAGAACCGCCTTGTTTCCTGTTGACCCAGGTACCAGAGAATCATTGGCTTCCATTTGCCGCTGATAACCGATATCGTCAATTCCTTTTCGCATAAGAACGTTTTTTTGGGCAAGCTCATGCCGTCCCCTCCTAAATCGGTATCTATTTGGAAACCAGGTTTCGAGAAAGTGCGCTATTTCCAAGTGTTCACATAGGAATTATAATTTTAAATATCAGAACTGTAAAGAGGCATCTCGGAGGTGAATGAACATGCATGCCGATTATGACGTGATCGTGGCGGGGGCCGGATCGTTCGGCATGAGCGCAGGATATTACGCAGCCAAGGCGGGTGCGCGCGTTCTGATGATCGACTCAGGCGACCCGCCTCATACCCTCGGCAGCCACCATGGCGGAACCCGGATATTCCGGGCGGCTTATACGATGGGCGCCGCGTACGTCCGTCTGGCTCTGCGGGCTAACGCTCTCTGGCATGAATTGGAGCAGGACTATGCAAGCCTGCGTACGGAGCAGGATTTCAGTTCGGGGCCGTTGTTCGAATGTACGGGAGTCGTCAGTATCGGTCCGATCAGCTCCCGCTTCATCCGAAGCAAGCTTGAGAGCTGCATCGAATTCGGCATCGCGCACCGGCGGCTGACCGCGGCAGAAGCAAGAGAAGAGTGGCCAGGTCTGTTCGTTCCCGATTCGATGGAAGCTCTCTATGAGCCGAATGCCGGCGTACTGCACAGCGAGCGCATCCTTCGCGTCTACCGCGAGTTGGCACTTCGGCATGGCGCGAGGCTGCTCCCCTATACAGAGGCGCTGTCGATTGAAGCGACGCCGGATGGCTATGTCATCCGGACGACGGGCGGAGATTATTACGCCAAGCGGGTATTGGCAAGCGGAGGAGCCTGGATCGGCAGACTGCTTCCGCAACTGGAGGCAGTAACGCCGATTCGCAAAGCGGTCGGTTGGTTCGAAGCTCCCCGCGAACAGTACGGAAGCGGGCAACTGCCCGCATTTATTATCAATAATGGCGGGGATGAGGAGTATTTCGGATTCCCCGACCTGGACGGCGGTGGTCTGAAGATCGGACGCCACGACGGTGGCGTAACGGCGGTATATGGAAATCCGCTGCCGGCTTTCGGCGCTTACGCCGAGGATGAATCAGAGCTGCGCTACGCTCTGAATCGTTTTCTCCCGGACGTCCGCCGTTTGCGCAGCGGGCAGGTCTGCTTGTATGAGCGATCGCCTGGGGAACGTTTTCTGATCGGGGAAGTCCCCGGGAGATCAGGCTTGTGGTTTGCCGGAGGCGGCTCGGGCCACGGCTTCAAGTTCGCCAGCGCGATCGGCGAAGCGTTGGGCACGACACTCGCGTCCGGCGAGACGAGCCCGGAGTTGGATTGGCAAGCTTTCTCATTACATTCATAAGGAGCGTGTATTCACGATGGACTTTTTATCGCAATGGCGATTTTCGAAAAAATCCCGCTTTTCCTCGCTGCTTGCCGGCGCCGCCCTGCTGCTGGTAACCGCTCTGACGGGCTGCGGAAGCGGAGGAGATAAGAATACGCAATCGGCAGCTTCTACAGCCCCTGCGGCTTCGACCGCACCAAGCGCATCCGCCCCGGCGAGTAACTATCCGAAGGTCATCCGGATTGGCTATCAGAAAGGCAATACGCTGAACATCCTCAAAGCGCACGGAAATCTCGATAAGCGGCTCAAAGATCTTGGCATTTCCGTCGAATGGAACGTCTTCCCCGGCGGCAATAACGTCATGGAGGCTCTCGCTGCCGGCCAAATCGACTACGGCAACGCGGCGGACGGCTCAGGCGTATTTGCTCAGGCGGGCGGCAAGACCTTCGTCTACGTGGGCAATGATCTGCCGAACCCGGAAGGTATGGGCATCATGGTGCTCAAGGATTCGCCGATCCAAACGATCACGGATCTGAAGGGCAAGAAGGTCGCTGTCATCAAGGGGGGCAACCACCACTACCTGACGGTGCTGGCGCTGGAAAGAGTCGGCTTGAAGGCCAACGACGTCCAATATGTGTACGTCAAAGACGCTTCCGAAGGACGCGCCGTATTCGAGACGAAGCAGGTTGATGCCTTGGGTTCCTGGGATCCTTTCTTCGCCACCGTGCAAAACGACTTGAAGCCGGTCACGCTAACCGACGGCGCGGATTATTCGCCCAACCGCACCTTCTACTATTCGACCAGTGAGTTCACAAGCAAGTACCCGGGTCTGGTCAAGATGATCCTCGAGGAAACCGATGTCTCCGACAAGTGGGCGAACGGTAACAAAGAGGAAGTTGTCAAGCTGCTGACGCAGGAGCTCGGCATCGACGAGCAGGCGATCCGCACCGCGGTCGGACGGCGTACGTTCGGCGTCGAAGCGATCACGCGGGATACCATCGCGCCCCAGCAGCAGCTGGCGGACGCGTTCCACCGCATCGGTCTGATTCCGGAAAAATTGGATGTCAGCAAGCTGATGCCCGTAGACGTGCCGTGGAAGCCGAATGTAAGCAAGTAAGAAAACTACTATCAGGGTTAATTCCGAACTTAAACTTACCGATGCGGTAAACGGAAAGAAGGGATCTGCATGAAACCGAACTCGCGACAAAATCGCCCGGACTACCGACGTATAGCGGTGGACGTGATGCTCCCCTGGCTGGTTCCGGTCCTGATCGTCATCGCTTGGCAAATTGTTTCTTCGCTTCAATTCGTATCTGCCAAGCTGTTTCCGTCGCCGCTGACGATCGCCGAGGCCGGCTGGAAGCTGCTATCCTCGGGGCAGTTGTCGCATCACATGGGCATCAGCCTGCAAAGGGCGCTGGTCGGCTTGCTGATCGGCGGCGGTCTCGGCTTCATGCTCGGTGTTGTCAACGCGATCTTTAAGACGTCGTACAGGCTGTTCGATACGACGATCCAGATGATTCGGAACATCCCCCATCTGGCCCTCGTTCCGCTCGTCATCATCTGGATCGGGATCGGCGAAACGTCGAGAGTATTTCTTGTCGCGATCGGCGTTCTGTTCCCGGTTTACGTCAATACATATCACGGCATCCGGAGCGTTGGCGGCGATTATATCGAGATGGGCAATGTCTACGGACTGAAGCCCTGGGAGATTTTCCTCCACATCCTTCTGCCGGGCGCGCTGCCTTCGATCTTCGTCGGATTGCGCTATGCGCTTGGCGTCATGTGGCTGACCTTGATCGTCGCCGAGACGATCGCCACGAATGAAGGCATCGGCTACCTGGCCATGAATGCCCGTGAATTCATGCAAGCCGACATCATCATCCTCAGCATTATTCTATATGCGCTGTTCGGCAAGGTGGCCGATCTGGCGGCCAAGCTGCTCGAACGACGTTTGCTGCGCTGGAATGCAGCTTATCAACCCTAACCAAGGAAGAGGGATGCATATGGCTATCTCAGCTGAAGCGGTCTACCCGGAGGAAGCGCCTCGAGGCAAGTCGGGCGCGAAGATTGAGCTGCGGCAATTGGGCAAGGTTTTTAACGACACCGCAGTGCTTCGCGGGCTGGATCTCTCACTGGAGCCCGGACAGTTCGCCGCTATCATCGGACGCAGCGGAAGCGGCAAGAGCACGCTGCTGCGGCTCATCGCCGGTTTGGAGCGGCAAATGGAGGGTCAGGCGTTCATCGATGGCAAGCCGTTGTCGGGAATATCGCCGGGCACGACGGTTATGTTCCAGGAGGCGAGACTGCTTCCGTGGAAAAAGGTGATCGACAACGTCGGCATCGGCTTGAGGGGAGATTGGCGGAAGCGGGCGGAAGCGCGGCTCCGGCAAGTCGGTCTGGAAGGCCGCGCCGAGGAGTGGCCCTCCGTTCTGTCGGGCGGCCAGAAGCAGCGGGTGGCCCTCGCCCGGGCGCTTATCCGCAACCCCCGTCTGCTGCTGCTCGACGAACCTCTGGGCGCGCTTGATGCGCTAACCCGACTGGATATGCAGCACTTGATCGAGCGGCTGTGGCAGGAGCAGCGGTTCACGACGCTGCTCGTCACGCATGACGTGACGGAAGCGATCAAGCTCGCGGATCGCATCATTCTGATCGAAGACGGAGCGGTCGCGCTGGATCTGGCGAATCCGCTGCCCCGTCCAAGGACGACCGCGGATCCGGTGTTCAGCCAATTAGAGAAAAAGGTGTTGGATCGCATCATGAGAATCACAACCGAATCGACTGGAGCTGACGTCATATGAGTGGACTAGAACGGATGTTTATACGAACTTCGGAGCAAGAGGAGCGGTTCTCGCTGATCGGCGAACTGGCCGATACGTTCATCGAAGGGGCCCAGGCAGCTGATGAGAGCAACAGCTTCGCTTACCCGCACATCGATGCGCTGCGCAAGGCTGGTTTCCCGGCTTACACTGTTCCTTCCGAATGGGGCGGACTCGATATCTCCTTGTACGAGTTCGTGCTTCTGCAGGAGCGCCTAGCACAAGGCGATGCGGCGATCGCGCTGGGCATGGGCTGGCATCTTGGAGTCATATTCGATCTCAACGAGAAGCGCCCCTGGAACGATGAAGTCTACGCCGCTCTGTGCCGCGACGTGGTCGAGCGCGGAGCGCTCGTCAACCGGGCTGCTACCGAAGCGGATTCAGGCAGTCCGGCACGGGGCGGCAAGCCTCGTACGACGGCGGAGCGTCTGCCAGACGGCGCTTACCGGTTGAACGGCCGCAAGACGTTTACGACGCTGTCGCCGGTGCTCGACTATTTTATCGTAACGGCTGTGCTGGACGATTCGGAGACAGAATTCCTCGTACCGCGCGAAACGGCTGGGCTGTCAATCGATCCGACTTGGCGGATGGTCGGGATGCGGGGCACTGCCAGTCATGATCTCGTCCTGGAAGATGTGACCGTTCCGGAGGATGCGCTGGTCTATACAGCGAAGAAAGCTTACCATCAGTCTCCCAGTCCGTATCTGCTGCACATCCCGGCTTGTTACTTGGGGATCGCGCTGGCCGCTCGCAAGGAAGCGCTGAAGTTCGCCAAGGCCTATCAACCGAACTCGCTGCCGCACGCTATTCTATACGCGCCGAATGTCGAGCAGCAGTTGGGCCAGATTGACTTGGAGCTATCCGTGAGCCGTCATTATTTATACGCGATAGCCGCCCGTTGGGACGAGCTGCGGGGAAGACCGGAGGCGTCTACGCTTATTCCGGAGCTGGCAGCGGTCAAAGCGTTCGCGTTGCAGACGGCGCAGTCCGTCGTTGACAAGGCGATGCGGATCGTCGGCGCTCACGGGCTTGCACAATCTCATCCGCTGCAGCGTTTATACCGCGACGTACGGTTCGGCCTTCACAACCCTCCGATGGAGGACTTGGTGATTGTCCAGCTCGGGAAACGGGCCGTTAGGGAAGCGGAAGAAACGGAATGGCGATGACCTGCGGGAAGCCGGCTATATTCATCGCGAGCGATATCCAGTATAGGAAGACAGCCCGACGATAACCGGCGTCGCGAGCACGACCGCCGACTGGACCCACAGGAGCCCTTGGAGCCGGTCGTTGGCCGCTCCAGCCGCAGGCGGTGGCCCCTCTGTCTCCAAGTCGTCCGATATCAGAGGAACCTCTGTACCGACTTCCCTTGCCGCTGCGACCTGTCGCGCCTCCGAAAGCAGACCAGCGAACCGCTCCTCCGTCATCGGCCGGACTGCGAGTGATCCGGGGCTACAGCGGAACTGCACCGGCTCTACGTCCGCGTCAAGCTTCGCGAAACGGTAGTCCGAGCCTTGTAGTAACGGATAATCTCGGGAAGCGCCGCTACCGTCTGCTCTCTGTTCTCTCCGCCATGCAGCAGCACGTGCGGCGTCCGTGGAAGCTTCGCGGGAGTCGCTTCCTTTACGATATCCGCCGCGCGGGCGTTTTTGCGCAGCGCATCACCGCTGTCCACATTCCAGTCTTCTTCGAGGGGATAATACCAGCCCGTCAAGACGGTTGTCTACGGTCGTTCCACTCGTCAATCGTTCGAAGGTCCACTTTAAGAATCTCGCATATATGGAGGGCTATTGTCACGGTCGGATTAGGTGTCCCATATTCAAGGTTTGGGTAGTGCTTCAAGGAAACATGGATCTCCCGACCATGCTTTGATTGCGAAATCCCCTTTCGTTTGCTTGCTTCACTCAGCTTCATTAGAGGCCACTCCTGATACGTTTGCCTCCATGCTGCCGAAAACGCAAAGTTAATATACCAAATTATAATTGGCATAAAATACTTAGGTGCTATAATATTCAGGCTTATCCGCTTTGATATGCAGACTCAGGACTTGAAAGTCAAATTTCCTGGCGTTAATGCTGCCGGCGAACAATTGTCCGTCCATCCCGGATCCGGAGAGAAACGCAATTGCTATAGAACGGAAAGGATAGTTTATCACCGAGTCGAACTGATCGCCGCCAAGCCATCTCGAGCCATTGCTCCACACATCTCCGACAATGAACGCGTCCGGCTTTGCATCCTTGACCCTCATGCGAAATTCCCGCCAAAACCGGTGGTCAATCTCGTTGGCCACAGCAAGACGCCAGCCGTCGATGCCGACCTCGCGAATCCAATAATCAGCGCCTTCCAGCAAGTAGTCTTTGACCTCCGGGTGAACCGTGTTTAATTTAGGCACGGAAAGTCATAATAGCCTCCAGACGGGACAGGCTGCTCGCCATGAACACCGGTTTCCACGAGCCATGCCGTTTCATCGGCCGCACTTACCCGATACCCGTAGGAAAATCGTTTAAAAGCGATGAGCGTCATGTTCTGCTCGATGTAAGTCAAATCCCACTCGACTTGTCCCCCGCGATAAGCACTGCTTCCTCGACATCGCCGCGCTTCGTCCGCAGCCGGAGGTGGACGGTTTCCTCGTCATAACGCATAACCCCAAATTATTGCGAGTCGCGTGATACAGACATTCCCGCAGCATAGCAGCCCCCTGCGTTCATCGTATATGAAATCACTACGGACTTATGAAACCGAAGATCGGTGGTTATAAACAGGGAGAATGGGTAAAACATGAAAGTAACCCTATCCAAGCAACTTGAAGACCGTAAGCATTCCAAAGTCATCATCGGAGAACGAATAATTTGGGAGTGCGGGTAATCCGAATCGGAATAAGATGTTTTTTTCGCTTTAGCGCATAAATGGACTACATGCTTGTCCAGGGTTGTGTTAAAATAGAGGTTATGACTTGCTTGTTTAGGATGGAGGAAAACCATGTCGGACTCAACTGCAATTATCAACAAAAACACGTCCAACAATTTGCTGCGCCGAGACGTAAGGTTTTTGGGGCATATTTTGGGCGAGGTGCTTGTGCATCAGGGCGGTAATACGCTGTTTACCATCGTAGAGAAAATCAGAGAGATGAGTAAAGCTCTGCGTGCCCAATACACGCCGGAAATGTACAAGGAATTAAAGGAAACGGTGAGCGGACTGGCTCCGGAAATTCGCCACCAGGTGATTCGGGCCTTCGCGATTTATTTCCAATTAATCAATATAGCGGAGCAAAATCACCGCATTCGCCGTAAGCGCGATTATGAGCGTACCGCCGGCGAGAATGTGCAGCCGGGGTCGATCGAGGACGTCGTGCGCGAGTTGAAAAGCTTGAACATCTCCGCCCCGGAAGTGCAAGAGATGATCTCCGGCATTTCGCTCGAGCTGGTGATGACTGCGCATCCGACGGAGGCGACGAGACGGGCCGTGCTCGACATTCACCAACGCATCGCCAAAGACGTGGAGGAGCTCGATAATCCGAATCTCACATTCCGTGAACGGGAGCAGCTTCGCGAGCAGTTGCTCGGTGAAGTCATCACCCTCTGGCAGACCGATGAATTGCGCGATCGCAAACCGACCGTCATTGACGAGGTGAACAACGGACTTTATTATTTTGACGAGACGTTGTTCGACGTGCTCCCGCAGGTGTATCAGGAGTTGGAGCGCTGCCTGTTGAAATATTATCCGGAGGAATCGTGGCACGTGCCGACCTTCCTCAAGTTCGGTTCCTGGATCGGCGGAGATCGGGACGGCAATCCTTCCGTGACGTCGGATATTACGTGGCAAACCCTAACCATGCACCGCAAGCTGGCGCTCGAGAAATATGAGGAAGAGCTGCGAAAGCTGATGGCCCATATGAGCTTCAGCAAAAATATCGTCGAAGTGACCGATGAGCTTCTCGACTCGATCGAGCAGGACCGTAAAACGGTAGATTTGTCGAACGACGAAGGCTGGCGCAATGAGAAAGAGCCTTACCGCATCAAGGTGCGGTTCATGATCGAGAAAATTCGCAACAGCGGAAACCCCAATATAGCGGACAAGAAAAAATATACGAATCCGGATCAATTTATGGCCGATTTGCAAGTGATTGAGCGCAGCTTGCGCAATCACTATGCAGATTTCATCGCCGATGCATATGTACAGAAACTGATTCGCCAAGTGGAGCTGTTCGGCTTCCATCTGGCCACTCTTGACGTGCGCCAGCACAGCAAGGAGCACGAGTCGGCGATGACGGAAATTTTAGCCGGCATGAGCATCTGTCCGAACTATGCCGCGCTGTCGGAGCAGGAAAAGATCGAGCTGCTGACAGCGCTGTTGAACGAGCCGCGGCCGATTACATCGCCGTATATCAAATACAGCGAGTCGACGCAAGAGTGTCTGGACGTGTACCGTGTCATTCAGAAGGCGCAAGCCGAATTCGGCCGTGCTTGTATTTCCAGCTACTTGATCAGTATGACCCAAGGCTCGAGCGATTTGCTTGAAGTTCTGGTGTTCGCCAAAGAAGCGGGATTGTACCTGCACGAAGCGGACGGGTCCGTCACCTGCACGCTGCAGTCCGTACCGTTATTCGAGACGATCGACGACCTGCATGCCGCGCCGGACATTATGTCCACGCTGTATCAAATTCCGGCGTATCGTAAAAGCCTGGCAAGCAGGAACAACCTGCAGGAAATTATGCTCGGCTATTCCGACAGCAATAAGGACGGCGGCGTTATTACCGCTAACTGGGAGCTGCGCGTAGCGCTCCGCAGCATCACGGCCGCAGCGAAGAAATACGACGTGAAGCTGAAGTTCTTCCACGGCCGCGGGGGAGCGCTCGGTCGCGGCGGCATGCCGCTGAACCGCAGCATCCTGGCCCAGCCGGCGGACACGGTCGGCGGCGGGATCAAAATTACGGAGCAGGGCGAAGTGCTCTCGTCCCGTTATTCGATTAAAGGCATCGCCTACCGCAGCTTGGAGCAGGCAACCTCGGCGCTCATTACGAGCGCGCTGTGGGCCCGCAATCCGCAGCAAGACGCTTCGGAGGAGCGGTATGAATCCATTATGCGGGGGATCTCGGAGAAGGCGCAGCAGAAGTATCAGGATTTGATTTTCCGCGATGCGGATTTCATGTCGTTCTTCAAGGAATCGACGCCGCTGCCGGAGATCGGCGAGCTGAACATCGGTTCCCGTCCTTCGAAACGGAAGAACAGCGATCGTTTCGAAGACTTACGCGCGATCCCATGGGTGTTCGCATGGACGCAGTGCCGTTATTTGCTGCCAGCCTGGTATGCGGCCGGCACCGGATTATACAGCTACTATCAGGAAAAGCCGGAACACTTGGCTACCATGCAGGATATGTATAACAACTGGTCGTTCTTCCGCGGCTTAATCGACAACTTGCAGATGGCTTTAGCGAAAGCGGACCTGTTGATTGCCAAGGAATACGGCAGCATGATCAAGGACCAGCAGGTCGCGAAGCGTATATATGAGCTGATCGAGGAGGAGTACCGGCGAACCTCTGATTTGATCCTGCAAATTACCGGACAACAGGAAATTCTCGATAACGTGCCGGTTATCCAAGAGTCGATTCGCCTTCGTAATCCTTATGTAGACCCGCTCTCTTACATGCAGGTCGACTTGTTGTCGGAGCTTCGCGCAACGCGCGAGGACGGCGGCGAAGACGATCCGCTCCTGCTGCGCGAGGTGCTGCTGACTATTAACGGCATTGCGGCCGGCTTGCGGAATACGGGTTGATCGACGGAGGATCTCCCGTCATTTTGAAATAACATACGACAGGGCCGGGAGCTTGATTCCATCATGCCACCCGGCCTTTCTATGCTGTGTACCATATAGTATAGACCGCTTTGACGAAGCTTGATGCGTCGACGGCGACGTGCTGCTATTTCCATGTATTTGGATGACGGTGCGATAGGCGCGATCGTTATCCGTCGCCGGCTGAAACTTAGCTACCTGACCGCCGTATTGATGATTATGTCGGAAGTGTGGCTTTTGGTGAACAGGCCCGCGGCGGCGGCAGCTGCGGCCGTGTCGGTGTATTTTCTTTTGCATGAGACTGTACAGGGCGTATAGTGGTTTGGTATGCTGTGCATATTGACAGGAATAGTGAACGCGGAAAGAACGGCGTCGTCCTGAACAATCTGAACGGACCTGGAGCTCAGACGAGGCAACGTTCGGAGTGGAGGTAGATCGGTGAATCATATGGACACCCGGCTCGCCAAGCTCGCCCGAGGCGGGGATCGAGCGGCTTTCGCCGAATTGGTGGAGCTGTATAAAGATAAAATTTATCATCTCGCATACCGGATGCTGCACAACCGCCATGAAGCGGAGGAAATCGTGCAGGAGACGTTTTTGCGCGTGTATACAAATTTAGAGCGGTATGACGATCAGCAGAAGTTCTCCACCTGGATTTACCGGATCGGCACCAATCTGTGCATTGACAGGCTCCGCAAGAGGAAGATCACTTACTCGCTGGATGCAGAGATGAACGACGGAGAAGGCAACGACTGGTATTCCACGCTGGCGAGCAACGATCAAACGCCGGACCAGCATGTGGAGCTATCGGAGACGCAGGCGCAAATTCGCGATTCGATCGATACGCTGCCGGAGAAATATAAGGCGGTCGTCGTGCTGCGGTACTTGCAGGATTTGTCGCTACAGGAGATCAGCGAGGCACTGTCGATGCCGGTTACGACGATTAAGACAAGACTGCATCGGGGCCGGGAATACTTGCGAAAAAAATTGGAAACGCTGATTTAGTTTTTTTGAAACGACTTCGTTGCTGCTGCGTATGGTATTACACGACGGATTAGGGACACAGAAGAAAGGAGTGGCTCAAGATGGATTGCAAGGAAGCCCTCCCTTTGTTGCACGAATACTTGGACGGAGGCTTGAGCGCTGCTCAGTCCTCGCAGTTGAAGGAGCATTTGCTTGGATGTGCGGATTGCCGGGCGCGTCTGCAGGAGTACGAAAAGATGGAAGCGCTGGTCCACGCCTGGACCCCGCCCAGCGTACCTGACGATTTGACCGAGAAGATTATGCGGGCGCTGCCCCCGGTCAAACGACACAATGCGTTATACCGCTTTATTCGCAAGCATCCGGCGGCGTCGGTTGCCGCGGTCTTCGCCATGGTGATGCTTTCGTCCTTCCTATCGACGTGGAATGACGATCAAGTGCTGGCGGTGAAAGGACCGGATCTGCAATCGGTTGTCATCAAAGGGGACACGGTTTACGTACCGGCAGGCAGTATAGTGGCCGGCGATTTGACGGTGGAGAACGGGAAATTGCAAGTGGACGGCGATGTGAAAGGCAATGTGGTTGTGATCGACGGTTCGGTGAATTATGCTTCCACCGCACACATCTCCGGTCAGATCAAACAAATCGACGAAGTATTCAGTTGGGCTTGGTACAAAATGAACGCCTGGCTTGCGCAAGTCTCGGACGTTAAATAGATGATGCGACCCCATTCCTGTAATCCTCCCGGTTCTCTTGTAGAGAGGGGAGGGTTTTTTGTTGCAAATATGGTATTATAAAGAAGCACGCTTAGAGAGACAAACATCTGCGGTACGGTTTGGGGGCTAACGCGATGGATTGGATTACGGACATCCGTATTTTAGATATCGTTGATATATTAATTGTGAGTTATGTGATCTACAAACTGATTCTGGTCGTACGGGGAACAAGGGCCATTCAGTTGTTGAAAGGGATTCTGGTCGTTGTCGTAACGTGGGCGTTCAGCTCATGGTTCAAATTGAACACGCTGCAGTGGGTGATGAACCAGATGTTCACGTTCGGTCTCGTCGGCGTGATCATCATCTTCCAGCCCGAGCTTCGGCGCGCGCTCGAGCAGCTCGGGCGCGGCAAGCTGTTCAGCCGGTCGACGCCGGAAGAAGACCAGGACGTCAACCGGAAGATTAACGAGGTGCTGAAAGCGATCGATTACATGGCGCGGCGGAAAATCGGAGCGCTTATCGTGTTCGAGCGGGAGACGGGGCTTAACGATTACATCGAGTCGGGGATTGCGATCGAATCGCACATCAGCTCGGAGCTGCTGATTAACATTTTCATCCCGAACACGCCGCTGCACGACGGTGCGGTTATTATACGCAGGCATCAGTTGATGGCGGCCGGCTGTTATTTGCCGTTGTCGGAGAATCCGTTCATCAGCAAGGAGCTTGGGACCCGTCACCGGGCGGCAATCGGGATGGGTGAGGTATCGGATGCGATGTGTATTATCGTCTCGGAGGAAACGGGACAAGTATCGGTGACGATGAACGGGCACATTTTGCGGGATATTAAGGAAGATGCCTTGTTATCGAAAATGTTCGAGGAATTGAAGCCTAAGGCAAAGACGAAGGAAAAGAGCGCGATAAGCTCCATGTGGAAATGGAGGCGGCGAAACTAATGGATCAGTGGCTTCGCAATACGAATGTCATCAAAATTGTGGCGCTGGCAATCGGCATTCTGCTCTGGGCGGTCGTCCGGATGGACGGGGGCTCGGTTACGGGATCGACCGGTCTCGAGATCGTCGAACAGCAAATCGGGAACGTCTCGGTGACCCCGAAATACGACAACAGTACGTTCTTTGTCGAATCGATCGATCCGCCCCAAGTGACGGTCACGTTATCCGGGCGTGAGTCTGTATTGAAGAAAGTGATGAATACCGGCAATTTCTCCGTCGAGCTTGATCTGACGAAGGTAGGGAAAGGGGAGCATGTGCTGCCCTTGACACCGGTTGGCTTTCCTTCGAATGTGACGGTGAAAGTAACCCCGGCTACGGTGAGAGTCGTGATCGATGAGAAGGGGAACAAATCGATGCCGGTTACGATTAACGTCACGGGGATCCCGGGCGTCGGCCTGAAAGCGGGGCAGCCGGTTGTGAAGCCGAAGCAGGTGACGGTATCCGTGCCGAGCCGCATCTATGACAAAGTGGACTCGGTTCGCGCTGATGTGAACGTGGAGAAGGCGACATCGGCCGTAACGAAACATGCCACGCTGCAGGCATTCGATAAAGACGGCAATGTCATCGAAACGGCGACGATCAGTCCCGCAGTCGTGGACGTCGAAGTGCCGATTACGAGTCCGTTCACGCTGGTGCCGCTGCAGATCAAGCTGGTCGGCGAGCCCCCGCGCGGGTTTGGTGTAGCCTCGGTACGGCAAAGCACCGACAAGGTAACGGTTTACGGGGCGCAGAATGTGCTGGATCGGATGGAGTTTTACGAAGGACCGCAGGTGGACTTGACGAACTTGAAAGCGGACGAGGAATTCACGCTGACGATTCCGCTGCGCAATGACGTGAAGCAGCTGGATCCGGATAAAGTAACAGTCAATGTGAGCATTGTGCCGTCGGTGACGAAAACGTTGGAGGCCATACCGTTATCGTTCGTCGGGCAGAATGACGGCTTCAATACGAAGGTCGTGCTGCCGGAGTCAGGTCAGCTCAACTTGACGGTGGAAGGCGCGCCCTCGATCATCGAGAAGCTGAAGCCGCAGGATGTGCAGGCCATTCTCGATGTGAGCAACTTGCCGCCGGGCAAGCATGAAGTATCGGTCACTTGGAACTTGCCGACCTTCGTGAAGAAGGGGCCGACGCAGGACTTCAAGGCAACGGTCGAAATCAGTGCGAAAGCAGAAGCGGTCAACCCGGCTGCGGCGACACCTGCCGCGCCGTAGCCGCCGGCCCATTAACAACGGGCTTCGACAGGAGCTTGGATGATTCTGGCTCGGCGTCGAAATTTGACCCTCCGTAACGAATCAGAGATAATGAGAATAGTGTATTGACAGTAGGTATTGGCTTGGGGGAGAGGACAACAAATGGGGAAATATTTTGGAACGGACGGCGTGCGCGGCGTAGCGAATCAGGAACTGACGCCGGAGCTTGCCTACAAGATTGGCCGCTGCGGCGGGTATGTACTGGCCGGTCAAGTGGAGAAGCCGAATGTGGTCATTGGCTTGGATACGCGTATTTCGGGTCCTATGCTGGAGGCCTCGCTCGTAGCAGGATTGCTGTCCATCGGGGCGAATGTGATCCGCTTAGGCGTTATTTCGACTCCGGGCGTAGCTTATTTGACGCGGGCTTTGAAGGCTGATGCAGGTGTGATGATCTCCGCCAGCCATAACCCGGTTGAAGACAACGGGATTAAGTTTTTCGGCGCGGACGGCTTCAAGCTGTCTGACGAGACGGAGCTGGAAATCGAGCGTCTGATGGATGCCGAGCTCGACGAGCTTCCTCGTCCAACCGGAGGCGATATCGGTACGGTGACCGACAATCCGGAAGCGAAGTTTGCTTATTTGGAGTATATCCAATCCACGGTTCGTTCATCCTTCCAAGGCATTCGTGTGGCGCTCGATTGCGCACACGGCGCGGCTTACGAGCTGGCGCCGAAAGTGTTCGAGGCACTGGGCGCGGAAGTCATCACGGTAGGGGCGCAGCCGAACGGACGCAACATCAACGATAACTGCGGATCGACGCATCCGGAAGCGCTGCAGCGCATCGTCGTGGAGCAGAAGGCGCATATCGGGCTTGCCTTTGACGGCGATGCCGATCGCTTAATCGCTATTGACGAGAAGGGCGACGAGGTTGACGGCGACTTCATCCTTAGCATTTGCGGGCATGCGTTGAACCAAGCCGGTAAGCTGAAGGAGCAAACCATCGTCACCACGGTGATGAGCAACATCGGCTTTTTTAAAGGAATTGAAGCGGTTGGCATGAAAGCGGCGAAGACGGCCGTCGGCGACCGCTACGTCATGGAGGAAATGCGTAAAGGCGGGTACAATCTTGGCGGCGAGCAGTCGGGTCACGTCATTTTCCTCGACTATAACACGACCGGAGACGGCATTCTAACGGCGCTTCAGCTGGTGGACACGCTCGTGCAAGCAGGCAAACCGCTCAGCGAGCTGAAACAGATTATGCGTAAATATCCGCAGAAGCTCGTGAACGTGCGTGTCGGCGACAAGAGCAAGCTCAAGGACAATGCCGCTGTAGCAGCGGAGATCGCCAAAGTGGAAGAGCAGCTTGGCGACAACGGCCGCGTGCTCGTCAGGCCTTCCGGTACGGAATCGTTAATTCGCGTCATGGCCGAAGGGCCGGACAAAGAGCTGGTCGAGGCGTACGTGCAGCAAATTGCCGACGTGATCGAGCGCGAACTGGTATAACGCAGGGCAAACAAGCGAACATGAGGTCCCCGGGGGCTGATTCATGCAGGCATCCGGGGATTTTTGCATAAGCGACGGTGTTTTGAAAACATAATGAAAATTACTTGTTGCACTTTACGGTCAAAATGAATAAGATGTGATTATGTCTTATTCTAAACAGAAAGGTGGGCAGAGGCAGGAACCCTATAAAGCGCCAGAACTGGAGCGGAATGAAGCAGCTTTCAGCTTGCCTGTGAATCGGTCTTAAGTCATCCGTCAGGAGGACTTCTCTTATTTCCCAGACAACGCGGAGCGGGTGGAAGACAGATGAATTCGGCCAGTTGACGAGGTGAAGGTGTTCGAAACATTCGGCGGGGACCTTCCGGTGTGCGATCCGAACCGTAAGTCGAACTACAAATCGTCCGGGTGACCGGACAGACAAATGTTCGGCGGGATCAACGACAAATCGAAAACGAAAGAAAAGCTTCTTTCCATGGGACGCCATCTTCGAGAGAGCCGAGCCGGGAAGCTTTTTGGATCGTGCTGAAAACTGAATATTGTGCGCTGTAAGGGCGCGGATGAAGCTTTATTTCTGCACGAAGTTGAAGCTTCCGTGGGAAACGTATGTGCATCTTTCGAAGAAAGGCGATAGAGCTTTTCTAAATTAGGAGGATCACGACATATGTGCGGTATTGTTGGTTATGTAGGTAAACGGAATTCCCAGAATATATTGATTGACGGTTTGAAAAAACTGGAATATCGCGGTTACGACTCCGCTGGTGTGGCGGTTTATACGAAGGACGGACTGCAAATCAAGAAATCCAAGGGGCGCTTGGCCAATTTGGAATCGAAGCTCGATGAAGCGCCGCTCGAAGGCAACATCGGCATCGGGCATACCCGCTGGGCGACGCACGGCAAACCGTCGGATGTGAACTCGCATCCGCATACGGACAATTCGTCCAAGTTCTCGGTCGTACACAACGGCATTATTGAAAATTATATGCAATTGAAAGAAGAACTGACGGCAAAAGGCCATGTGTTCGTATCGGAAACGGACACAGAGGTTATTTCCCACCTGATCGCGAGCTTGTACGAAGGCGATATCGTTAAAGCGGTGCAAAAGGCCGTAACGCGCATGAGAGGCGCTTTTGCACTGGGCGTGCTGACCGAATACGAGCCGGATAAATTGGTCGCTGTTCGTTTGTCCAGCCCGTTGATTATCGGTGTGGGCGAAGGCGAGAACTTCATCGGTTCCGACATCCCGGCCATCCTCGAATACACGCGCAACGTGTATATTCTAAACGACGGGGAAATGGCTCTTCTGACAAAAGACGACGTTACGTTGATGACGTTGGAAGGCAATTTTATTTCCCGGGAATTATTTCATGTCGATTGGGATATTGTTACGGCGGAAAAGGCCGGTTTTGATCACTTTATGTTGAAAGAAATTTACGAGCAGCCTAAGGCGTACCGCGATACGATGGGAGCCCGGATCGATGCGGCCGCATCGAAGGTTGTACTCCCGGAGATTGGGATGACCCCGGAACAAATTCGTTCGATTCGTCAAGTGCACATTGTAGCTTGCGGCACGGCGTATCATGCAGGCTTGGTTGGGAAGTCCGTCATTGAACACTTGGCGCGCATTCCGGTAGAAACCGATGTTGCTTCGGAGTATCGCTACCGCTCCCCGATCATTACGCCGGAAACGCTTGTGATCGTTGTAAGTCAGTCCGGTGAGACGGCCGATACACTGGCAGCCCTTCGTGAAGCGAAGCGCTGCGGCGCTCGGGTTGTCGCCATCACGAACGTAGTGGGCAGCTCCGTCGCGCGCGAGGCGGACGATGTGATTGTTACGTGGGCCGGTCCGGAGATCGCCGTAGCTTCTACCAAGGCTTATACGTCCCAATTGATCGGGTTCTATTTGTTCGGCCTATACTTGGCTCAAACGCTCGGAACAGCAGAAGCGACTTATATCGAGGAAGTGCTCCGCGGACTGCAGGAGCTTCCGGAGAAGGTTGAGCGCATCCTGGAGCAATCCGAGGCGATCAAGGAAGTAGCCGAGCAGATTTCGACGCATCACAGCTTGTTCTTCATCGGCCGCGGCCTCGATTATGCGGTAGCGTTGGAAGGCTCGTTGAAGCTGAAAGAGATTTCATACATTCACTCGGAGGCTTATGCCGCCGGCGAATTGAAGCACGGTACGCTCGCACTGATCGAGGAAGGCATCCCGGTTATCGCCTTAGCGACGCAAGACGCGCTGTTTGAGAAAACGGTGAGCAACATCAAGGAAGTGAAAGCGCGCGGCGCTCAAGTGTTTGGCATCCACATGGAAGGCGATACCGAGCTGGCGAAAGCCGTTGACGAAGTATTCGCGATTCCGCAAACGCACCCGCTGCTTGCACCGGCGCTGACTGTTGTGCCGCTGCAGCTGCTTAGCTACTATGCGTCCTTGGCGCTGGGCCATGATGTGGATAAACCGCGTAACTTGGCGAAGAGTGTAACGGTAGAGTAAAGAGAAGAGGGGGCACAGCCCCT